>DASVGB010000090.1:0-4503 GCA_036379755.1 Candidatus Saccharimonadia bacterium
GCTTGAACCGAAGTAATCGAGCCGGTAGTGGTTGAGGTAATCCGCTCTTGGAGCTGGCCCATTTCCTGAGCAAGGTTAGGCTGATAACCAACCGCACTGGGCAACCGGCCGAGCAGTGCACTGACTTCGGAGCCGGCTTGGGTAAAGCGGAAGATGTTATCAACGAACAGGAGCACATCCTGCCCTTCGTCGCGGAAGGCTTCTGCCAAAGTGAGACCGGAAAGCGCAACCCTCAAGCGGGCACCCGGCGGTTCATTCATCTGGCCAAATACCAGAGCTGTTTTGTCGAGCACACCGGACTCTTTCATTTCATAATACAGGTCGTTTCCTTCACGGGTACGCTCCCCGACTCCGGCGAAAACCGACTTGCCGCCATGCTCAGCCGCGATGTTGCGAATAAGTTCCTGAATGATGACCGTCTTGCCAACACCGGCGCCGCCGAACAACCCAACCTTGCCGCCTTTGGAAACCGGCGCAATCAAATCGATAACCTTGATACCGGTTTCAAAAATTTCTTGACGTCCGGATTGCTCGGTAAGCAAGGGTGCTTCGCGGTGGATGGAGGCTTTGCGGGTAAAGGTGCCGGCTTTACCGTCAATTGGTTGGCCGGTTACGTTAAACATCCGACCCAATGTGTCATCGCCGACTGGAATACTAATCGGCGCAGCGGTATCTTTCACCGGTTGCCCGCGATATAAACCATCGGTAGAGGCCAACGAGATGGCACGCACCGTTCGGCCGCTGAGATGCTGAGCCACTTCAAGTACGATCGGAGGCTTTCCTTCTTGCTCGATTTCCAAAGCGTTATAAATAGCCGGCAGCTTGGTATCAAAATCGACATCAACCACAACGCCTAAAATCTGGACGATGCTTCCGGTTGTTCCAGCTTTAGGCGGGATTTTTTCAGTAGCGGTAGTAGCCATAATGTTCTCCTATTGTTCCTCAATTGCGGCAGCGGCACCGGTAATTTCCGAGATTTCCTGGGTGATTCCGGCCTGCCGGATAGTGTTAATTTGTAAGGTAAGCGAATCAATCAAGTCGCTGGCGTTATCGGTAGCATTGCGCATCGCCAGCATCCGCATGGCATGCTCGCTGACACCGGCTTCCTGAGCGGCATTCAAAACCGATGCATCGAATAAGCGTTCCAGCGCCACATCCACCACCTCCTCGGCACTTGGCTCCAGTAAGGTAATGACGTGGGGATGCATGGACACGGCGGGTCCTGTCGCTGTCGGCACCCCGCTTGTGCTCGGCTGCGCCTGCGCGCTATCGGGGTCCCCGCCTCGTGCGCCACCCGCCTCTTCTAAATCAACCGGCCAGATTGGTAAAACCCGAATTTCTTGCTTTAGCGCTGAAATCGAGTGCGTATAAATAACTTCGATAGCGTCAATAGTGCCTTCAACATATTGATTGCGCAGAAATTCGGCCAGCGGCTTAACGTCATTAATACCGGGGTCGGTTGAACGGCCAACAATTTGTTCCAGAATAGTAGCGTGCTTTAAATGCTTAGCCACGCGGATTGCTTGAGCGCCGATGGCCACTACTTTAACTTCAACCCCTTTTTCCTCATAACGGGCCGTTTGCAGGCGCAGACGGTTGGCAACATTGTGATTATAAGCACCGGCAAGGCCCCTATCTGAAGCAATGACCATAATTGCAACGCTGCGGACCTTATCTCGCTTCCATAAGGTTAAGTCACTCTGATCCATGTCTTGGCTCAGTAACCGCTGAAGCGTGGCCATCGTAGCTTCAATGTAATCACGCGACCGCTTTGAAGCTGCTTGGGCGCGGCGCAGTTTGGTGGCGTCCACCAGCTGCATCGCCTTCGTGGTTTGGCGGGTGTTGCTGATTGAGCGAACACGCCTCTGTAGCTCTTGCATCTGAGCCATTAGGCGGCCTCGGCTATGGTTACATCGGCAAGAGCATCTTCTATAATTTTCTCTAGGTCTTTGCGCTCTTCGTCGGTAATAGCGCCGGTTTTGTTGATCGATTCGGCGATTTTTCCATGCTTGGCCAGATGCTTGAGCAGGCTTGCCCGGGCTTCGGCCATATCTTCAACCTTAACGTGATCAAGCGGGCCGGTAGTGCCTGCAAGCAACAAGATGCTTTGCTCGGCAACGCTCAGTGGGTGGTACTGCGGCTGCTTTAATAGCTCAACTAAACGCTGCCCGCGATCGAGCTGGGCACGGGTAGCTTCATCCAGATCACTAGCGAACTGGGTAAACGCCGCAACCTCATTATATTGAGCCAGGCTTACTCGCAGCGGGCCGGCTAGTTTTTTAATTGCCTTGGGCTGGGCTGCCCCGCCGACGCGACTAACCGAGTTACCAACATCGATAGCCGGGCGAATACCTTGGTTAAATAGGTCGGTAGTAAGGAAGATTTGACCATCGGTAATTGAAATAACGTTGGTTGGGATATAAGCGGAAATATTACCGGCTTGGGTCTCAATAATCGGCAGGGCCGTTAATGAACCGGCGCCTTTTTCATCACTCATTTTAGCGGCGCGCTCAAGCAAACGTGAATGCAGGTAGAAAACATCTCCCGGGTAAGCTTCGCGGCCCGGAGGTCGGCGAAGCAACAGCGACATCTGCCGATAGGCTTGAGCGTGACGGGTTAAGTCATCATAAATTGCCAGTGCATGGCCGCCATTATCGCGAATGTACTCGCCAATAGAGGCACCGGCGTAGGGAGCGAGATATTGCAGCGTTACGGGATCGGTTGCCGAAGTCGCCACAATAATGCTTGAATCCAAAGCATCGGCTTGGCGCAGGCGTTCAACCAAGCGGGCAATCGTGCTGCGTTTTTGACCGATGGCCACATACACCGAGATAATTCCGCTTCCCTGCTTCATCTGGTTGAGCATAGTATCAAGGGCAATAGCGGTTTTGCCGGTTTGGCGGTCGCCAATAATCAGCTGGCGCTGTCCGCGACCAATTGGGACCATGCCGTCAATCGCTAAAATACCGGTGGCAACCGGCTCATGCACCGACTTACGGCTCATGACATCCGGCGCCGGACTTTCAATAGGGCGGGTTTCCTTGGCCTTGACCTCGCCTAGCCCATCAAGCGGACGCCCCAGCGGGTCGATCACGCGTCCAAGCAGGCCATCGCCAACCGGCACGGTAAGCTGGCGGCCGGTTTGGGTGACCTCGGCGCCAGCTCCAATCCTGTCATTTTCATCCAAAAGAACGGCACCGATTTCATCTTCAAGTAAGTTCAATACCAAAACACTGGCAGTTTCTCCGCCCTGCTTTAGCTCCAGAACTTCACCAAGTTTAGCCTGCGGCAGACCTTGAATGGTTGCAACACCATCGCCTAAGCGCGAGACAATGCCATGACCCTTCAGCTCGGCATTACTAGGTAAATTAGAAATAGCGGTTTTCAGCTCAGCGGTAATTTCGGAAATAGTCAGTTTAGCCATGAGATATCCTTAATTGTTGTAATTGGGCAGCCATTGTAAGATCAAGCGACGCATCGGCGGTGGTTAGCCGTGCGCCTCCCACTAGTTGAGGATCGACCGTAGTAGTGAGTTCATAGCTGGTTCCCTTTAATTGCTTTATAAGTTCGGCGCATAATCGCTCAAGAACTTCATTCGGCAGCGAACGCGCCGTCTGAGCATGCACCACAATATGTCCGCTGGTGCGTGCCAGCTCACGCTCAAGCTCGGGTAAGAGCCGGTCCAGGTGAAGTCGAGATCCGCTTGCAGTCATTACTGCGGCGACCGCAGCAGCAACCTCACTACGTTCATGTGTCTCGAGCAACTCTACCATAGCGCTGGCTAGCCGGCGATAACTTACTTTAGCCACGACGGCCTCCCGCAGTTTCAAAGGCTTTTTCCAAAAGCTCAGCGTCGCGCTTTTCATCCAACTTTTCTCCAATCAACCTGGATGTCGCAGCAATCACCAGCTTGCGTGCCTCAGTTGCCAATTCCTTGCGCGCAGCTTCGAGCTGGCGGCCGGTTTCGCGTTTGGCCTGCTCCACAATGTGAACTGCGGTACTTTCAGCTTCGGAAATAATTGCGTTTTTCTTGGTTTCGGCTTCGGCTCTGGCGTCGGAAATAATATCGGCTGCATGGGCTTTAGCCTCTGCCAGCATTTCAGCGCGCTGCTTGGAAATGGCAGCCTTTTCAGCCTGGGCCTCTGCTGCTGCCTTTAAGCTGTTTTCGATGGTTTGGCGGCGGCGCTCAAGCGCGTTTAAAATCGGCTTGTAGGCGTACCGCTTGAGAATCCAAAATAGGATTGCAAAGTTGATAATCTCGAAGAGCAGCGCCGGCACGCTAATGCCAAGCGCACCTAAGCCCGAGCTATGAGTTTCTGCGGCAAACAATACCGGAATCGGCATAGGTTATCCGAGAAACTTAATTATGAATCCGAATACGAGGGCGAAAATAGCCAGTGATTCGGTAAAGGCGATGGTTAGAATCATTAGGCTGGTAACGCGTCCCTGGGTTTCGGGGTTGCGGCCTACGGCCTCGATTGCCTTAGCCCCAATCAGACCAAT
>DASVGB010000091.1:0-3762 GCA_036379755.1 Candidatus Saccharimonadia bacterium
GCAAAGGTCCTAACAATTGGTACGAAGCGTGCAATGATGATGGTTTTTCCTCCGTATTTTTCAAAAAAAGCATGGGTTTTGTGTAAATAAGCTGGCTTAAAAATCCGAGAATTCTTACCCCTAAAGACCGCTTCCCCCGATCTGTGCCCCACCCAGTAATTAACGGTGTCGCCCAATACCGCAGCTGCGATGAGGGCGGGAACCAGAATCCAAATATTTAACATTCCGACTCCAGCCAGCGTACCGGCCGCGAAAAGCAGCGAGTCGCCTGGGAGGATTGGAGTTACAACTAAGCCGGTTTCAGCGAAAATAATAGCAAACAGCAGCAAATAACTGAACGATCCTAGCTGCTCAATTGCCGTCCGAAGATGTTCATCAAAATGCAAAATCAGGTTGAGCAGTTCCATGGGCTAAGTATAGCGTACTTTTATTAAAGTAAAGTGATTGCTAAATGTGGCACAAAATTAGCACAAATCATACACACAACAGGCACAGAATAGTGCCGCATTTGTGCCTCCTCCATAAAGTAAAAGTGGTCTCGATACTACAGACTTGTGTTCGCTATTTGTTCGGTATACTATGGAGGCAGGGGATGTTATGACCGAAGAAATCAATGAACCCATAAAGGTCTTAGCTGGATTCGACTACACCAAGCGCGCCAGCGTCGTCCTGCCCTATCTGATAGATTGGCGCGGACACCGTTATAAGGTCACCCAGTTTGGTATCCACTATCCAGCGCGGCGCGGTAAAAAGTTTTACCACGTCTTTGAGCTGCTCTGCGATACCGCCAAGTTTAAGCTGGAACTGGACACCGAAACTCTCAGCTGGAGCTTAGCTGAGGTGTACTATGACCATTGAGCCCAACCGAGCCGCACCAAAAGTTATGCACATCGACCTGAACAGCGCCTTTGCCATGACCGAACAACAGGCCAACCCGTTGCTCCGCGGCCGGCCGGTGGGGGTCACCAATCGGCTCAACGACTACGCCATTTGCATTACCGCTTCCAATGAGGCTAAAAATCTTGGTATTGGCATCGGTACCCGTTGGCACGAGGCGCGGGCAATCGCGCCTGGCTTTACCATGCTGGAAAGCGACCCGGATAAATACACTCATGTGCACCGTAAGATGAAGGCTATTTTTGAAAGCTACTCCCCAACCGCCTATATGAAAAGCGTTGATGAAGGCGTTATTGATTTTCAGGGCATGCGCTCCATACTCAAGGGGCGAAGTCTGGAAGATATTGCCCAGGAGATCAAACAACGGGTTAGAGTAGAGGTTGGCGATTACATGACGGTGAACATTGGCATTGCCCAGAACCGCTGGCTGGCCAAGGTGGCAGCTGAGTTTCACAAGCCGAACGGCCTGCTCACCATTAACCCCGGTGAGCAAGAGGCTTTATTTTGTATGCTGCCACTCACCAAGTTGCCCTACATCAAGCGGCGGACGGAACGGCGGCTCAATAGAGTGGGAATTTATAGCGCGGTAGATTTCTATCATGCCCCTTATTGGCTACTATTCCGCCAGGTATTTGGCAGCGTCAACGGTCATCACTGGTATTTGAAATTGCGCGGCTACGAAACCGAACGCCAGTACGGCATCCGCACCGTCGGCCGTAATTATGTACTAGAGCACCGGACCGATAATGTAGAGGAGTTGTCGCTGCTCTTTCATAAAGCGGCTGTTAAAATCAGCCGCCGCCTAAAACGTAATAACTTGGCCGCTCGAGGCTTAAGTCTTTACTTGCGTTACGATCAACCGCGCGGCAGCGATACCCACTACGACCATCCCCGGCGTTGGCACGGACGCCAGATGTGGTCTACCGCTGTTCGGCGCGGCGATCAGCTGCACCAACGCGCCATGGAGCTCTTCCGCTCCGGGCCTCCAGGACTAACCGTCAACCACCTGTATATGATCAGTTACGGCCTCGAGCCCTACCGGGGCACTGTTCAGCCAACCCTATTTAACGATTCCCAAGCTCAACGGGAGCGGCTGGAAGATGCCATTAATACTATCAATGACCGATACGGCGAATTAATTATTCAGCCGGCTACGGTAGCCCTGTCCAAAAACCCGATGAAGGACAAAATACCCTTTGGCACCATCCGCTATTTTGAATAATGCTAGGCATTTACAAAAAAGTTTAGGTGAGCCATGATGAAGCCATGCAAAACAAGGTTTTTCTCAATCCCGAAGGCTTTTTAGAGATAGTCTTTGTCGGCCATCAGACCGGCGAGACCTTTCAAGACGTCTACGAGAAAGTTCTACCCTTACTGGCGGGAATGAAGGCCGAAGGCACACCGCTGCGGGGACTGTTCGACCTCACCTTGCAAACCGGCTATTCACTCAATTCCGATAAAGCCGCCATGAAATTTCTGGAAGAAACCGATTACGACCGGGTCGCGATGTACCACGTGCCCCACGCCGAAGTTACCAAGGCTATCATCCTAGCAATGGGAAAAAGCGATAATACCAAGCTCTTCGAGAGCCGAGAGGAAGCGTTAGCCTGGCTGATGGCCTGATGGACCGTAAAACCCTTAATAAAACCGCCGTAAGCACCACCCTGCACTGCCTAACCGGCTGTGGCACTGGTGAAATCCTGGGGTTGGTGATAGGCGAAGTCCTGGGCCTGGGTGTCGGAATCACCATTATCTTGGCTGTGGGGCTGGCTTTTGTCTTCGGCTATGCGCTCACAACACTTCCACTCAGTCGGGCTGGGCTATCTTGGCGCGCGGCATTTAGGATCGCTCTTGCCGTCGACACGCTTTCAATTGCCGTTATGGAGATCGTCGACAACGCGGCCATGCTCCTGGTGCCAGGGGCATTAAACACCGGGCTCGCAAATCCGCTTTTCTGGATCAGTTTGGCCTTTGCCTTAGTGGCTGCATTTTTTGCTGCTCTTCCAGTTAACCGCTACTTGCTTACCAAAGGCAAAGGACACGCGCTAATACACAAGTACCATGACCGCCATTAATGCGCTACTCGTAACGCAGAGAGTCAATCGGGTTTTGGCGAGCAGCCCGTAACGCCGGCAGAGTGCCGGCCAAGAAAGCAATGCCGATGACAATGGCCATGATTCCGGCAACCGACTGCAAGGGGAAGGACAGTAGCTCCAGGCCTACCAGACCTTTCAGGAAGCTGGTTATGGCAACATGATTAATGACATTGCCAATACCAATCGCGGCCAACACGCCTAGAAGGCTGCCCCAGAAACCGAGCATGACCGCTTCACCGGTAAAGAGCAGGAAGATGCGCTGCCCCCTCATGCCCATGGCCTTCATCAAGCCGATTTCTTTGGTGCGCTCCTGTACCGCCATCAGTAAGGTGTTGATAATTCCAAAGCTAGCGGCTAGCAAAGCGATCGCACCGAAAAGATTGAGCGCCATGATAATCCCGTCAACTACCTGCTTGAACGTACCGATCCGATCTTCAAAAGTCTGGCCATCATAGCCTTTTTTCTTAATTTCTTCTTTTAGCTTGACCAACTCTTCCGATGCCATATTCACATCAAACCGGGCGGTCACCATCTGGAACTGCTGGCGCACTTGGGGCGGGACTCCCTCGGTTTGGAATGCGTACACCGCTTGATTGAATGAACGGTTTACCGTCACACCGCCAGCGTCAATAATCCCAGGTTTAAGTACACCAACGATTGTCCCTTTAATTACGGTCTGCTTGCCAAACCCATTGGTTACCCCAACCATTGCCGTCTCGCCTTCGGCATCTTTGGCGTCCTTGAAACCAAGACTCTTGACGTAGGTTGA
>DASVGB010000092.1:0-5486 GCA_036379755.1 Candidatus Saccharimonadia bacterium
GCTTTTCTTCCCGTGTTTTTGGTCCAATCAATCGCCCGGCTTGGTAAAGGGCTGCGGCGCTAAGTAGGCCCATGTAGGCGATGGCAAGGCTGTTTACCGGCTTGCGAGAATTTTTGGCTTGAGTAAATCCTTGGCTAAGAAAGTGTGCTGTTCCCACAAACAATAACGCTTGTGTGGCAGTATCGGCGGCTCGAAGTGGTTTCATAGTTGATCCTCCCTTGAATAAATTATGCGTTCAGTATGGAGGATGCTGAGCGCGATGAGTATGTAAGATATTACAAAAAAATGCCTTAGCGCTGCCTTTTGGGCAAAACAACCTCCTGCGCAGGGTCATGTTCGTTCGGCTTATCATCAATACAGGCTTCCAATAGCTTTCGTATCGCGTCCTCATTAAAATCTCTTCCGATAAATACGAGATCTGTAGAGGGTTGTTGAGCACCCCAATCATCCCACGTCAGTTCGGCGCGTTTTCCGACAAGCTGAAAAATGTACTTGCGGCGGCGGCCCTTATTGCCTAGATTGACAATTCCTTTAGCCCGATAAACAGAAGTCGGAATGTGGAGATTAACAAAGCTTTGAAAAGCCTGCGGGCTAAGCGGCTTATTGGTTGCGTAGGAGAAGGTGGCGTAGTGATCGTGAAGGTGCTTATGCCCAGCATGGCCGTTTGAGCTCAGCTGGGTTGGAGGGGCGGCATAGCGCCCTTGGTCGAGCAATAGACGTACGTCAACTACTCCCTTTACCGCCGTAAAAATACGTACGCGCGGATTAATGCCCCGTGCAAGTTCGCTAAGCTGCTCTACCTTGGCCGCCGATACCAGATCTATCTTATTAATAATGACGAAGTCGCTGTATTCAATTTGTTGGAGCGCGGTAGCATGTCCCTCGGCATTCTCTTCGGCATTCATGGCGTCAATTACCGCAACAATGCTATCAAGCATAGTAAATCGACCGGCGGCTTCCCGCAACGTTCGTGCTAAATCGGCTGGTTCGGCGAGACCGCTAGCCTCTATGACAATGTAGTCTATCGGGGTTCCGGGGTAAGCAAACTGCCCGATAGCCTCATCCAGCTCTAACCCTTCCATGGAGCAGCAGATGCAACCGTTTGTCAGCTCCAACATGGTGTCGGTTTTTCCGGCAATGAGCTGGGCATCAATATTGACAGAACCATAATCGTTGACGACTACGCCAATCTTTAGTCCATGGTTATGTTCTAAAATATAATTGAGCAGCGTTGTCTTACCGGAGCCAAGAAAACCGGTTAAGGCCGTAATAGGGATTTTTGTTGCCTCTGCCATCTAATCAGTATAGCGGGTAGGCTCTTGTTGTAATATTGCTTATGCTCTAAACTGCTATATATTAGGGGGCTCCCATGACAAGCGTTTTACTGGTTGAAGATGATAATGATATTCGAGCGGCCTATAACTACGCCTTAAGTAAGGCCGGGTTTGCAGTAACCGAGGCTAGCGACGGCGCCAAAGCTGCTGAGTATATTGAAAAGCTTCGTCCTGATGTGGTGCTGCTAGATATGCTCATGCCGGGCATGAGCGGACTCGATTTTTTACGCCAAACCGAAGTAGCGAGCCGATTTCCGGATACCAAGGTTGTAGCGGTTAGTAATATTGATACTCCCAGAGTGGTGCAGCAAGCCAAGGAACTTGGGGTTACCGAGTACATTATTAAGGTCGAAACCACTCCACGCGAGTTAGTCGAATTGGTTGGAAAGTTGGCCAAAGTCGAGGATGATGCCCACTAAGCTTAGCTAGTTTGATAATATGGTTATATGAGCTATCCACTTCACGACTTTCGCATCGAAAATGAGAACCTAATTTTGCTTTCATTTGCCAATGGTACGACTGCGCGCGTACAACCTAACGATTTGGCTGAATACCTATCAAAGCCGGACCTGGCGAGAGTTACCAAGGCCATGAGCGCCCGGCGCAAATTTATTAAGCGGGTCTTGCCGCCAACGGCTGTAGTTCTGCTCTCGGCTAGTATTTTAGCTCTTGGTGCTCATGATGCCCGACAGTTTATGAATCATTTGCAATCGCCGCAACCAACGGCGAAGGAACAGCCATTGTCAGCCCAGCCTGAGCCTGCTCAGGCTACATCGACCCAACAAAGTGCGAGGTTGCCAGCTACACAGTACCGAGCGACATCAACGAAGCCAAATCCGGTGGCTCCAAGTGTGGCTGCGCCTTCTTCATCAGCTACGGCCAAACCGACACTGGGCATGCCTGGTTCTAATTCCAAAAGCTCAGGGATTGCGTCCGGTGCGCAAAACACTCCTAGTGGTTCCAGCCGCCAATTGATTCAATCAATTCCGCACAATTTGAAATCTTTGCTAAAACCAGATTAGCTTCTGCGCTAAGCTAAGATTCTGTATACTAAAGTAAACTAGAGGGGCTACCGCCAACCGTGTCTTCCGTTCAGCATGATATTACTGTTTATACTACCGAGCATTGTGTATACTGCCATGTCCAAAAAGACTTTTTACAGGAGCACAACATATCTTTTCGTGAAGTCAGAGTAGATAGCGATACGGAGGCTGCGGAGGAAATGATTACACGCAGTGGTCAAATGGGCGTGCCATTTACGATTATTACCAATCAAGCAGCTGAAACCGAAGACGAGATTGTCGGCTTCGATCGGCTACGGTTAACGAAAGTCCTGGGAATCTAATATGACTACGGTGTATGACATTGTAATTGTGGGTGCCGGTCCTACCGGGCTTGCCGCCGCGATTTATACTTCGCGCGAGGACTTGTCCACATTGGTAATTGACGGCGGTGCGGTCGGCGGTATGATTGCCACGACCGAAGTGGTGGATAACTATCCTGGATTTCCTGAAGGCATTGGCGGTCTAGCGTTGGCCGACGCCATGAAAAAACAGGCTGAACGGTTCGGTTCGGAAGTAAAAACCGGCATTTGGGCCAATAGTTTAAAGCGCACAAAGCAGCATATTGAACTTGAAACCGGTAAAGGAATTATAAAAGCCCGCAGCGTTTTGATTGCCACCGGGTCGCTGTATCGGCATCTGGATGTTCCAGGTGAAAAAGAATTGGAAGGCAAGGGGGTGCATTATTGTGCTACCTGCGACGGTCCGCTCTACCGAGACGCCCACTTAATAGCCGTCGGCGGTGGCAATACCATGCTGCAAGAAGGATTGTTTCTTACCAAGTTTGTTAAAAAGTTGACGGTACTGGTGCGCAAACCGGAGTTTAAAGGTTCGGAAATCTTGATCAATCAACTCCAAACTCACGACAATGTTGAGGTTGTTTTTAATACCAGCGTGAGCGAGGTGGTTGGCGAAGGTCCGATGTTCACCTCGGTAAAAACCATCAATAATCAGACCAAAGCAGCTGGAGAGATCAAGGGCGACGGCTTATTTGTGTTTGCTGGTCTGCTTCCTAACACCGATTGGCTGAAAGGCGAGGTAGAGCTTGACGAGCGTGGTTTCGTGCATGTGAATCATGCCTTCGCTACCAATATTCCCGGTGTTTATGCGGCTGGCGATGTAATCGTTGGCTCGGTTGGGCAAGTAGCTTCAGCGGTAGGCGAGGGAGTTTCGGCGGCACTTTCTATTCGGCAATTCCTAGACCCGAACCACGCATTGCCAAGCTATGCCGTGAATCAGGTATAGTCTTTTTCTCCAAGAACTATCCCCATTTTTTAGTTGACATGCATATTCGCTCGATGTAACGTAAGAAGCATGAAGTCTCAGTCTAACCACAGCACAATTATTTACCGTTGGTTTCCGGTAGTACTGCTGTTTGGTCGGTACTGAGGCTCGTTGTAACTTACACAAAAGTGCGACCGGCCTCCCAGAGGCCGGTCTTTTTTTACGGGGTGTAGCTCAGCTTGGGAGAGCGTCGGGAAACCGGAGGCCGCAGGTTCAAGTCCTGTCACCGCGACTTTGAAAAACTTGGCGAGATCGCTTACGTGGTAAGTAAGCGCCAACTACACCAGTTGGTAATTTACGGGTTCGAATCCCGTCTCGCCTATGCAGCACCATCACAACCACCACAACGCAGGACCGTCGCTGGAGGCGACCATCTATGCCAACCGCTCAACGCGCAGTGCCTGGTCATAAGTCTCGGAATGCAGGTCTGAAGCACACCGTCGCGGTCCTCATCTGTCCGACTCGCGACCTGAGCTCGTCTGCAGTTGACGCGCTCGCCGAGCTGCTTCCGCTCGGTATGTCGCCGGGGGCCAGGGAGCGGCTGCTCAAGGCCTATGCCATCTGCGGGTCTGAGATGCGCATCATCGCGCTGGAGAAGCGGAAGACCGCCGTACGGGTTCGCCCGACCGATCGAGCTGCTCTGGAGCGGCTCGGCCAGGCGCGCGGCTTCGAGGTCATGGACCACCCGAGCTTCGACATCGCCAAGGAGGCCGCCATGCGCGAGGACATCGACAAGCGCTCGGCATCGAAGCCCAAGTCCCGCCGGAGAAGGAGCACTCGCAGCGCCGGCGAGCACTACCCCAGTCTCGCCTGGTAGGCACCTGGTGGGTGTGATGTATCAAGTGTAGGGCACAACCCTTTACGCCTGATCGGCGTCCCGGTTGCGGTTCCACAAGAATCGCACCGGGGCGCTGCCCACGCTATCATCACAGTTTAATGGTTTGTTCGCTAGGCAAGGCTGTAGAAGTTTATTATCATAAGCATATGAGCCTGACGAACGAAGATTTAAAACAGATCAAAACGCTTGTGACTGATTCGGTAGAAGGTGCGGAAAAGCGCTTGAAGACAAGCATTACCTCTGAAATCCAGGCTTCGGAGCAGCGGATGACTCGAGCCATTGTCGGCCATAGCGATGCCAGGTACGAACAGCTTTCCGTTCAAATGGAAAATGGTTTCACACATCTGCAAAATCAGTTCCGCAAATCGATCCGACCCTAGTCTGCTATACTGAAAATCAACACTAATAAGGAAGCAGCATGGCAGAATTAAGTGTCGGTAAAGACGCTCCTAAGGTTGTTAATTTAGTTATTGAAATCCGCCGCGGCGAGGGTAAAAACAAGTACGAACTTGATAAAAAAACTGGCTACCTGGTACTCGACCGGGTTAACGCTACCATGCTGAAATATCCTTGCGATTATGGCTATGTGCCGAACACGCTGTGCGAAGACGGAGACCCGCTCGATGGTCTCTTAGTAATTGATGAATCAGTGCCCCAGAATATCGTGGTGCCGTCTCGTGCTATCGGTGTTTTATATATGGTGGATGACGGCGAGGGCGACGAAAAATTGATCTGCGTCGCCGATGATGACGTTACCATGCAACACATTCAAGAAGTTGAAGATCTAGGTGGTTACTTTAAGCCGATGGTTGAGCAGTTTTATTCTCATTATAAAGACTGGAAGAATGACTGGAAGGGCGTGGAGGTGCATTTCAATGGCTGGGGAAACGCCGATGCGGCGCGTAAGGTTATATTGGAGTCAATTGAGCGCCACACCAAGAGTTAACAGGAGCTTGCATCAAGAAGCTA
>DASVGB010000093.1:0-13342 GCA_036379755.1 Candidatus Saccharimonadia bacterium
ACGTTCAACGGTCGCCGGGTTGCTTGGCAGGCACTCTACACCGTGGGCATCTTCCCAGTATTTAATCCAGCAGAGCTTGGCGACATTGCTAAAGCGTGATCCAATCGGCTCATTTCCGCCAAACTTAACATTAATGATAAAGTGGGCTGGATGGGGCATATTGTCGGTTGGCCACCGAATGGCGCCCCAGGCCACCGTGGAGCTGCAGGTGATCCGCTGGAAATCCGGGATGCAGTTATTCTCTGACGACTGAATTACCGGGTTTAAAGGATCTGCACCTAAATCGGCATAGTTATTATTCGTTGCATCAAGTACATAATATTCAATTGGTCCGGCAGTTGTATCGGGGACAACCTCAATCTTATACGAACCATTATCGTATTTAATGTTAGCGGGATCATATTCGCACACTCCATCCCCGTCTAGGTCGCATTCCGGAAGGCCTTTGCCTCCAATCGTAACCGATTTTACGGGCGGTGCAACCCGGCCGATTATAGGATGAAATACTCGATTCGACCAGCCGGTAAATGAATTATCAACCGATGCGTAGGTATAATTCACTACTCCCTGTAAGCCCTCGGACCTATCGGGTTTTTCACATTGGCTTAACCATCCTGGATTGGTAAAATCTGTTGCCGAGCCATTGGCGCAAAAACTATCAACGGTTGCACCGGCAGGATAGACGCCAATATCGGCGGCATCCGATTTCACCGTTCCGTGCCATTTTATGATAAGCGTGCTGTATGCCGGCATCTCCAAAAACTCTAAGGCGATATGAGCTGGAGCCGCGGTTGTCGCGGCATGAACATTACAGCTAAATTCCGTGTAAAAGTTTTTTGAGTAACCATACCCTATGGGGATGTTAAAAACCGAACCATCTTTACGACATAAGTTGTCGGCACCTGGCCCTGTGTAAAAAAACGTTTCCGAACTCCATCCGGGAGGAGGCGAACCGCTATTTATGAATTGGACGCTATCAACAAACACATCGGAGAGACCCTGCTTCATATTGAGCGGTATATTGTCGGAGATGTTTACATTTGAGTAATTGCCGTCACGATTATTTTGTACCGTGAACGTATAGTCAATGCGCTGGCCGAGTACAACGGGTACTCCGTTTCCGGGGGTAGCGCCTTTGATCATTGGCGGAGGAATTGGCACCGGAACATAGACAAAATCATATTTGTCGTCGGCCGTCCGATCATAAAGTTGCACGTCGCTCCGGTTACAGGCAGGATAAAAGTTCGGATTACCCAAATTGCCCGGCCCGTCGCTTCGGCAATTCATACCGGGAACTTGATGAAGATAGCCGCCGTCGGCCTCGCCATTACCCTGGGTAATAGGATTACGTAGAACATACTGGGTGCCATCCGGCCCGGTATACTCGTTGGGAGCGGTTATACACACCCGGGCGCCAATCACGGCCCGGACATCATAATTTCCGCTGGAATTGGTGCGTTCGCTGGCACCAGCCTTGATATCGCCGCCTTCACAGTTACTAAAGGTTAATTGCACGCCTGGGAGCGCTCTCCCGGTGGCTTCCTCATCGTCTGAGGTAACGCTTCCACTGAGGGTGGTGGGGCTCAGGAAATAACAGCGCATATCTCCAAGCCTGGCAATCCTCCTCATATCATTGCTTGCGCTAATACTGGCTGCAGGCTGATCTTCCCCTAGCGATACATGATTGCGCAGGCAAAACTTGCTAGCGGAATCGCTCGGGACCGTATCGGTTGAAACGTAATCAGGCAAGCTAAATTTAAATCTATAACGAATGTGATTATTGCCGGCATCTTGGTTGCGCATCCAGACAATTGACTTACCCTGTAAGCCGCAGCCTACCCAGCCAGTTGGCTCGGGAGGATCATTATTAATGCCGGAATACGGACCGACCGCAAAATCTTCGAGCGGACAGGCATTAAAAACGTCACCGGGACTTCCCGGACCGGGCCGGCAACCGGGAGCAGCGCTATTCGGATCCCCTCCGCATGCCGCCGGCATTGGCGTATCGGCCGCCGTACCATCATTATATTGAATATCATTGGATGGCCCCTGCGTTGTACCATAGAGCCGTATTCCCTGAGTATAATCAAACAAGGCATCACGAATGTCGAGGATGACCCAGTTATAGACGTTTCGGCCATTTGTGCCACCTGATGGCTGATAGCTGTCATATCCGGTTTCGTAGCGGAATGTCGCTCCTGGTCCAACCTGCTGCGGAGCATCAATATCGGTACTGCCGCCCGGCGTGCCGTCGATTGGCGTAAGCTTTACGTTGTTTGCAAGATCGGCAGTGTCATCATTGGGACATAAAAAACCATACGGAAAGTTTGAGCTGCTGCACATAGCCGCCGAATGCGACGCCAAAATCTGGTTGCCGCCGCTTACCGCGCCAACCAACGCCAGCGCGAAAACGGTGGCCATTAAGCATACTGCCTTTTTCCATCGACTCATTACACTCATAGATACATTAATGATATAAGCATAAGCATTAATATTCAATCTAAAAGGAAAGGCCCCGGTTGAGTTTCCTCAGCCGGGGCCTGCTCCCTACTGCGCTACAGCCGCTTGCGACCCGTGAGGGTCATCGACCGCATCTGGGCGGGATCGCGGTAGCGGAGCTGACACTCCCCTCCGCGGAGCCAGGTGAGCCGAAAGCCATTCGACCGAACGTAGTCGCCGGGGCGCAGCCTTACCTGGCTGCCGTAGAACCCCAGAAGCATCTCCTTGCCCCACGGGCGCAGGCGCCGATCGGGGCCGACGTAGGGACGGCAGCGGATCGATTCCAGGCTGCCCTTATGGGCTTCCACCCAGACACACAGCACCGCGCCGCGGCGCGGACGCGCCGTCACGGTGACGTAGCTGGTGCCAGGCAGCATGCGCTTGGTGAGACGGAGGCGACCCAAGTCGCCGGTGTTTGCCTTCCCGCCAGCGTTGTACTGCACCCGATAGGCGTTGGACTTGCAGTCCGCGCCGCTGTGCTGCGCGTACGCCGACATGACGGAACTGCCCGACGCCGGGGTGACCGCAGTCATGCACGCAGCGGCAAACGCCGCCGCGAGTACTGCACGAACGAACTTCATGTAAATCGCCTGCTTTCTATTTGAACCTGCTAGCTCAAGATCGAAGGGTACGCTACCGATATGTGCCTGTAGGGAATGCACATTCAGTCGTTTGTCTGTTATACACCTATTTTACAAAATATGCAAGCATAACTATTTTCTTATCGCCTTGTAAGATTCTTGAAGAAGCTATATATTTAAGCATAAGTAATACTAAGGCGGTATATGAAATTATCTCTCCCTGTAAACTTCCCGACGAAAGCATCATTACAATCGTGGCCGGCTAAAAACTATTTCATCCTTGGAGGAGTTTTACTTTTGCTCCTGCTTGCGGCGGGAGGCATTTACGCGGCTTTCCTTCCACCTACCAGCACCATAAAAGTTCAAACCTACGAGGTTGTTAATGGTACCCCCCAGCGCTTAGGCAACGTAACGGTTCAGCTTGACAGTTATAAATCGAGCGCAGAATGCGCCGACTCTACTAAAACAACGGAACCCGCATCAACTGGCGCCAATCATGGAATCGTTAACTTCTATGGCTGCCCGACAGGGATTCGCTACACAATAGCAAACATGAGTCGAAGCGGTTATGTTCAAGCTGCAAACAGTCCTATAAAAACAAAAACAAGCCGGTTTTATTCGCGCAAGAATCGGGTGACAACTATTAATCTTTACCTGGTTAAAGCCGGTGACGCCGCGCCGATTAGAATAAGCGGCCCAAGTAAAAAGAATAATATTTATAACACCGCTTCTAGGGATCATTTCTACAATAAGGTTAATCCCGATGGCGCTTGGATCATGAACTTTACCGACACCTACTACATCGGCATGGTATACGACGGATGGTCGATTGATGTTGCCAAGAAAAGCGAGGCTGGCTGGTATTTTGGTTTAGTAAGCCGCCCTGACGGCACGGTGATTGGTTGCGCCTGGATCGAACCGGAAATCGTACGTCCCGGCACTGACACTCCTTCCGCTAATAGCTGCAGCGGCCAAGATGCTACCCTTAAAGACAGAGACAGGGTTGGGATGGACTTTAACTGTGCTTTTAATACTGATGGTTCATGCAATCGGCCGGCAAGCGCCGTGGAGGTCGGACCAAATTGCGATACAACCTTATATAAGAACTATTTTACGAATAACAATTATGAATCCGGTAGCTTTGCGGATCCGGTAGGAAAAATAGAATCGTTTCCCACCAATTTCGATCCTCCGCAACGAGCTGGCTACCGATTTACTACGCATGACGAGAAAGCTGCGGTCGTTTTCAGTTCAACGTATGGATGGGGCTTCATCGATAGAACCTGCATCCCAGGGACTCCGCGGGGAACAAATTAGTGCGGGGTGACGCCGCGGCTTGATCGTTAAGATCATGGCCGCGGCGCGTTCCCTCATCCTTGAGACTATCGCGCGAGGCGCATTTGGAAGACTAGCTGTTGGGCATAGCCCTCGGCTTTACACCCGTTCTTGGTGTTGGCGTTGAGACGCCAACAGAAGATGTACTCGCCGGGCTTGAGCCCGACGGGCAAGCTGACGACGAATCGCCAGTTGTTGTTCATCAGCTTCGTCGGCTTGGGGCTGTTCAGCCCGCGAGGCCGATCTTGGCTCAGAAACGAGTCCCTGAGCCCGAAGCTGATGACCTTCATGGCCGAGTGGTTAACCACGAGCACGACCTTCGCCGGACTACTTGAGCCCTGAGGTGACAGCTTGGCGCTGATGACCTCGGGCTGTGAGGCGGCGGCGGGGGCAGCAGCTGCAAGCGCCGCTACCAGGGTCAAAACCACAGGTGTAAAGCGACATTTCATACTGATTGCCTCCTCGGCAGGGTGTCTAGTTGGATGGGGGCTTGATCCGACGAAGCTCAGTGCTAAATCGAATCGTAATAAAACATTATACAGTATGTATGTTATTTTGTCAATAGGCAGATCCGGGTATACCTCCCCTACTGCCCTTTGTTCTTTTTTTTGACAGAGCTTTCATAAGCAACCATAATAAACGTAACCATTTATACAAGGTGTGTAGCGGAAGTGGCAAATAAGAAACATCCAGTAAAATTTACACGATGGATCCTCCCCGGCATATTGGCTGGCTGTCTTTTGCTTATAATCACTATGCTTTCGGTGATGGCTGCCAGGGCGGCAGCGTTTGATTATAAGGGGAATATTGAGGTCAAGGTCATTGACTTTAATAGCGGTACGTATCTTCCGATTACCACCGCTGTGGTTAGCGTGAAGGTAATAGGCGCCGCCACCAACTGCCCCTCACCGACGCAAACTACCGATGCAAACGGAAGAGCCATTTTCGTTGGCTGCCCGGCTTACTCCACAGGCGTGAAAAAATACAAGTTAGTTGATGTGAGCGCCCCCGGCTATGTGGTGCGCCCAAACAGCAATTATAAAAAAGCCACTTCCGGATTTTATTTATTCGGCAAAGGCAGGAAGAAAACCCGCATTCGTGTCTACATGCAGCGTGCTCAAGCCGCCCAGGCACCGCGACCGACTCGGCCGCCATCAAACGCGAATGACCCTTGGGGAGCATCACCCAATGACAACACACCCGTTGCATGCAGGGCGGTATTAGCACCCGGCATTGCTCCTCTGGCCTGGGCAACCGACGCCGGTTACTATGCTAACGACGCTAAAGGATTTAACCGAATGATGGACGTGCTATGAATAATCTTATTTTAATGAGTCAGAAACGTATAATTTTGGCGGCAATCGCAATTACCACAATCGTGGTAATTGCAGGGGGAATATACCTCGCGATATCCTATAAAAATCCCCAAAGCCCAGCCGAAACCGTCTATTCTGATCCGGATCTGCAAGACATTACGTCCGTTAACGGCAAGCGGCTCCAAGAAATTACCTTGCCCAACGGCAAAAAAACCAAAGTGCGCGCTGAAGTACTTATGGTGCGGATAACCGATCCAAACACCGTTAAAACTTTGGGCGGCCGGGCAACTCCCTTCCCCGGCATTCCGCAGGTATATGAAGTGAAGGTTCCGGTTGGTAAAGACCTGATGCAGGCCAAGGCTGAACTGGAGAAAATGCCGGGAGTAGCCTATGCCGAACCAGACTATATAAATTTCGCACAAGCTCTACCGAGGATTATTCCGAACGATACTCATATAGCGAATCAAGCATCATTAAATGATATATCGGCCCCAGAAGCCTGGGCGCTCAATACCGGCAGCAGTGGTACCACTATAGCCATTATTGATTCGGGTGCTTGGGGGACACACCCTGATTTGGTAAATAAATATAGTATAAATGCCGCCGACCCTGTCGACGGGGTCGACAATGATGGAAACGGCTATGTTGATGATAACTTTGGCATGGATTTTGTGCGGGGAACAATAAGGGACGCAAACGGTGACGGCACCGTTGAATGGGTTAACGATGCTAATGGAGCCGATGACGACAACCACGGTGGTCTTAATGGTGACGGGCATGGAACGGCTGTGGCCGGAGCAGCTGCCGCCCAATCCAACAATGGTGCTGGCGTAGCCAGCGTTAACTGGAATGCCCGGATTTTACCGATTGCTGTAGGCAGTGATGGAGGCGGTGATATTACGTACTTTGAATCGCATGTCGCGGCTGGCATTTACTATTCCATTGCCCGCGGAGCTCAGGTTATTAGCCTTAGTATAGGCCGTTTGTGCGCCGCTGAAACCACATGCCCTTCCGAGCTAATGCGGCAAAGTATGCAGGCGGCCCAAGCCTCCAACGTGGTAACGGTAGCGGCTACCGGAAATAATAGTACGAGCAATGAAATACATAATATAGCCAGAATCGCCACTATCGCGGTTGCCGCTATAGATACCGGCACCTTAACCAAGGCGTCTTATAGCAATAGCGGTCCTGAAGTTGATATTGGAGCGCCCGTACCCGTTGTTACCACTCAAAAAGGCGGCGGCTATGTTCCAATGGCAGGAACATCGCTAGCAACGCCTCAGGTAGCGGCGGCGGCGGCTTATGTGCTCGGTCTTAACCCTGGCCTTTCACCGGCTCAGGTCTTAAATGTGCTTCAAGCTACAGCAAATGCCCCTCCTGGAGGAAGAAATAATGATGTTGGAGCCGGCAGGATCAATTTGTATAAACTAATTAGGTTCTGCCAAACCTGCATATAACGCGTTTATAAGTAAGGAAAAAGCCCCGCAAATGCGGGGCTTTCCCTTGAAGCAACTTCTGATGGCCCTATGAGCCGAACATCCCCTGAGGGGAGCCCGATGGGGCGACGCTGTTCGTCAGCCCCTCGATCACGAGCCGCATGCGGAGCGTGCGCAGCTTGCCGGGGCACACGACGGGCGACACTGAGTTGATGCTGTAGAGCGTGCCGAGCGAGGGTGGGAAGTCGGTGATCCAAGCGCTGATGCGACTGGTGTTGCCGCGAGCGGACTTGGTGACGTGCTCCGGATCGAAGCGCTGCCAAGTCCCTCCTGCCACCTTGCGCTCGAACCAGATGCGGACGGCGAGCGGACGGCAGTGACGGCTGTTGTACGTGCGGGTGACCTTTCCGTGTACCATGGTCACCGGTGCCGGAATGTCGTAGCTCAGCGTGGCTGAGCCAACGGCGGAGCCGGCGGTCTTGGCGACAGAAGCGTTGGCGCTTCCGGGCACGAGGAGGACAACAGCTGCGAGGACTGCAAGAGTTGCGGCGCGCATGGTGAGCCTTTCGGATCGTACGGCGGTTTCAGAAGGAAAACTTCAAGGGGCATCTACTGACACGGCTATATATTATACATGAAATGCATTTTTTGTCAATAGGCAGTTTTACCAGGTATGCCTACGCTTCATTTCCTTATCTGGCAGTTTTCTGCTCCTGTATACTGCTTTTATGAAGATAGCACTTACGGGACTACCCAATGTGGGCAAGTCTACCCTTTTTAATGCGCTGACCAAAAATAATGTTTTGGCGGCTAACTATCCTTTTGCTACCATTGAGCCGAATGTCGGGGTCGTGCCGGTCCCAGATGAGCGCCTAGCGGTGCTTGCTAGGCTGTATGATGCTAAAAAGATCGTACCGGCCACAGTAACCTTTGTCGATATTGCCGGGCTGGTTAAAGGCGCCTCTGAAGGCCAGGGGCTTGGCAATCAGTTTTTAGCCAACATTCGTGAATGCGACGCTATTTGCCAAGTGGTACGGGCGTTTAGCGATCCTAATGTTCAGCATGTTTCAGAAAAAGTTGACCCCCTGGATGACATTACAACCATAAACACGGAACTGATACTGGCCGATCTGCAAACGGCAGATAAGCGATTGAGTAAGCTCAAGAAAGATGCCAGCCAGAAAGCGCTGCTAGCGGAACTAACCAAGGCTCGGGCGATTCTGGATAAAGGAGAGTTGCTGGGAAGCCATCCTGAGCTTGACCGCGAGGTGCTAAAAGAACTGCAATTTATGACGCTCAAACCTTTTGTATTTGCTTTTAACGTAGATGAGGATCAACTCAGCAATACCGAACGTCAGAAGGAACTGACGGCGCTGGTATCCCCTGCTCCATGCGTGTTCCTGTGCGCAAAGGTAGAGGCCGAGCTGAGCACCCTTCCCGAAGCCGATGCGGCGGAGCTACTACATGAGCTTGGCCAAGCCGAGCCTGGATTAGTAGCTCTGGCCCGCGAAGGACAGCGCGCTTTGCAGTTGCAAAGTTATTTGACCGCCGGGCCCCAGGAAGTACGGGCCTGGACCATTCCGATAGGAGCCACCGCCCCACAAGCCGCTGGCGTCATTCATACCGATTTTGAAAAAGGCTTTATTAAGGCCGAGGTAGTGAGTTATGAGGACCTGGTGGGCGCCGGTTCGTTGGTGGCTGCCCGAGGGGCCGGAAAAGCCCGATTAGAGGGTAAAGACTATGTAATGAAAGCGGATGATGTGGTGGAGTTTCGGTTTAATACGTAAGTAAGCCACCAGCGAACCTGCCAATGGCGCTCACGATGCATTAAGAAAGTGATACACAAAGTGTGCCGTTTAACACACTGCGTATATCAAGAAATTAATTGCATGCGAGGCGTAATGGGTTGCTCGAGTCAAATCAGCGTGAGCACGTAGAATCGTTCGCGATTGCCCTGGGCGCCATGAACCGCTGAGTCGGCCGATGCGGTAATGGTAAATTGTTCAGCCATTACCGCCTCCAGTTCAGCTAAAATATTCGTTCGAACCTTTTCATCCTTAATTACCCCTTTATATCGATCGGCCGTTGGCTTATCAGCCTCAAACTGAGGCTTTGCCATAGCTATAATCTGTCCGGCCGGAGTAATGAGCTGCGCCACCGTTGGCAAGATTTTGGTCAGCGACACAAATGACACATCTATAACCGCCCTATCGGGAAGCGGATCGAGCTGCTCGGCTTGAACCGTGCGGATGTCGGTTTTTTCCATGATGATAACCCGTACGTCTTGGCGTAACTGATAGGCAAGCTGAGCGGTACCGACGTCAACGGCGTATATTTTGGCAGCCCCGTGCTGCAGCGCGTAATCGCTAAATCCGCCGGTTGAAGAGCCAACGTCAAGGACTACTTTGTCGTTAAAATCCAATTTTAGGGCCTCGGCTACCGACGCCAGTTTGTCTCCGCCGCGTGAAACATAGCGCGGACGGTCGGCCACTTCAATTTCGGCATCGGTTTCAACCAGTAGCCCAGGCTTCACTAACTTGGTCGTATTGCTCATAACCTCCCCCGCCATAATCATAGCCTGAGCGGCTGTGCGAGTTGGGGCAAGTCCTCGTTCTACTAAAAGAAGATCGAGGCGTTGTTTATTTTTGGCGCTCAAGATATTTGCCGTCGCGGGTATCAACCTTTATAACGTCACCCTCATTCACAAACAGCGGCACCATAACTTCCAGCCCGGTTTCCAGCGTAGCCGGCTTCAATGCCGCGGTGGCGGTATCCCCTTTCACCCCCGGCTCGGTGCTCGAAACTTGCAGAAAAACATTGTTGCCAATATCGACGCCAATTGGCTTTTCGTCAAAGTACATAACTATGGCGGTACTACCCTCTTTCAGATAAGAAGTCGCATCAGGTGCTAGTGAGCGGTTAATTTGATCCTGCTCATAGGTTTCTTGGTTCATAAAATGCAAGCTATCATCGTCATTGTAAAGAAACTGCATCGTGCGCTTAGCAATATCGGCAGCCGGCACCTTATCCGATGAGCGAAACGACTTATCGAAACTGGCTCCGGTTATCAAGTTCTTTAGCTTGGTGCGCATAACGGCGCCGCCGCGGCCCAGCGCCAGGTGCGAGGAATCGATCACTTGGTGCGGAACACCGTCGAGATCAATCACTACACCTTTCCGTAATTCCGTATGTCCGTAGATCATGAGGAGAACCCTATCTTAACTCACTACAAACGGTAAAAATGCCAAATGCCGGGCACGCTTTAAGGCAATTGCTACCCGGCGTTGATGCTTTAAACAGGTGCCAGTTCGCTTGCGGGATTCTATTTTGCCGTAACTATTAACATAGCGCTGGAGCAGTTTAACGTCTTTGTAATCGACATCATCAAGCTTTTCAGCACAAAAACGACAGACTTTTTTACTGTAAAAATTTGCCATGGTATTCCTTCGTTAAAACGGTATTTCGTCTAGGTTAACGGGTGCATCATCTTTCAAATCTTCAATGACGACATCCTTTTTCTTGGCAGCTGGCTTAGCAGGGGCATCGGAAGAAGATTCAGCAGGATGATCACTGCCAGCTTCACCGGGACGATCAAGAAAGTTGATATCGCTCGCAACAATTTCAGTACGCTGACGCTTAATGCCGTCTTTTTCCCAGCTCTGAGTCTGCAAGCGGCCGACCACCATAACCTTGCGCCCCTTGGCCAAGTATTGGCTGGTAAGCTCACCGAGCTTACCCCAGGCAACAATTTCATGATATTCAACTGCTTCTTTACGTTCACCGCCGCCATCAACCCAGCTACGGTTGGTCGCGACCGCAAACGAAGCCACTGGTTGGCCGCCGGGCGTGGTCCGTAATTCAGGGTCACGGGTGAGGTTGCCCATTACAATCGCTTGATTAAAACTTTTTGCCATTTCTACTCCTTGCTCGCGGCGGTTGCCGGTTTTAATTCTTCAGTGGAGCGGGGTTTTGACTGGTTCTCCGGGTTACGCTGAAGAATCAGCTTGCGTACCAGGAGGAAGCGAATAACTTCCTCAATGATTAACAACTGCGTTTCGATTTCACGAACCGCTTCAGCGGGCAGCTCAAGTTCGAAATAGACATAAATGCCATACTGCTGTTTTTTAACCGGGTAGGCCAGCCGACGCTTGCCCCAGTTATCACGCTTGGTTATTGTGCCGTTAACACCGCCAACCAACCGCTCTATCTTGGCAATCGGTGCATCAACGTCAATTTCGAGGTCGGGGTGTAAAACCACAACCAATTCGTAAGGTCTCATAGTGCCCCTTTCTGTGGGATCCGGACCTCTCCGGATGCCGTCCGGCCGATGCGTATATGCGCTAAGGCTGAAGGGCAAAAAGGTTACTTAATTTGACACTTACAATACTACAGATCACTTATTAAATCAAGGTTAAATAGGCTACACTTGTAGTATGTATGTTTTGGCGAATCAGATTACAGCCCTGCAGGTCATGAGTTTGCAAACCGGGCAACCGATTGCAGTTATCGAGCGGCCGCTCATAAATGCTGCGAATTTGGAGGTGAAAGCCCTGCGATGTAAGATGAATCGGCGCAAAACCGGCGTCATCTTAATGCGTGATATCCGCCAGTTTGCAAATGATTGCGTCATTATCGACTCGTTCGATGAGATTGAGGATGCCAATGAGATCGTTCGGTTGCGCGACGTAATCAAGCGAGATTTTAACCCGATTGATAAGCTGGTTATTAACGAGTCCAACCACCGCCTGGGACGGGTTGAAGATTACACAATCAATTTAAAGACGTTCATGGTTCAAAAGCTCTATGTCCATCAGTCGCTTGTAAAAAGTATTCTTTTCAATAATCTGGTAGTTGACCGGACTCAGATTATCGATGTTACCGACCGGCAGTTTACGGTGAAGGATGCCGGCGTTATTGAACCGTCGCTATCACCGCAACCAGCATCTCCCCCACCCAAGTAACCAGCCATTTAAGCATTGCTGTTTTAAACCGCTTGCGCTACAGTGGTAGGTAGTAAGTGAGGGGTAGTGTTATCATTACGATTCTTCTGTGGGTTCTGGCTTTTGGCCTCGTCTATCGCGTGTTAGCAGCTGCTAAATAGTTTTATCTTCATTATTGGCTTCTAAAACGGTTCGAATGGCTTGAAAGGAGTACCCTTTTGAGGCTAAGTAGCTTAGTAGTTTGCGTTCTTCGGGATACCGGCGACGCAATTTTTTTTGAGCGATCAAGCTTTCGATCATCACTACCTCATTATCCCAAGTCATTGATGCCACGGCTTCATCAATGAGACCGGGGCTAATCCCCTTCTGGCGCAGCTCTACTTTGAGCTCTAAGGGACTGCGAGGATTAAGAAGCTGACGGTTGGCAATCCATTCACGGGCGAACAAAAGATCATTAAGCACGCCGACGGCTTCAAGCTGAGCGATCACCTCATCGATAAGGCTTGCGTCATACTGTTTGCGCCGCAAGTGCTGTTCAACCTCCTGCCGACTGCGCGACCGGTATGAAAGAAAGCGATATGCTCCCTCGAGAGCCTTACCCAGTTCCGACAAGTGCGCTAACTGTGTAAATTGGGCGGGGGTAAGCTCGTCTCCGCTGCGTAATCCTGCATCGGCTAGCTGATCTTGCGACAAGGACAATCGATATTCACCATCAACATACACTGAAAACCGCTCTTTTCGGACTTGCTGTTGAGAAATGCGCGTAATCTTCACCGTAGCAGCAGCAGGCGCCTATGCAGCTGCCTTGCGAATAGCCGCTTCAAGCTCTTTCATAACCTTGTTGTGCTCATCAAGATAGGCTTTGGCGGCTTCACGTCCTTGGCCCATTTTTTCGCCTTTATACTCATACCAAGCACCGCTTTTCTTAACGAGATCAAATTTAACCGCCAACTCCAACATATCGCCGGATGCCGAGATACCTTGGTTGTACATAATGTCGAACTCAGCCGTTCGAAAAGGCGGTGCAACCTTGTTCTTAACCACCTTTACCCGAACTTTATTACCCATTACCCGGTCGCCTTCCTTAATTTGCTCGGAACGGCGGATATCCAGACGAACCGATGAGTAGTACTTAAGCGCTTGGCCGCCCGCGGTCGTTTCCGGATTACCAAACATGACTCCAATTTTCATGCGAAGCTGATTAATAAAGATTACGGTGGTATTAGACTTGCTGA
>DASVGB010000094.1:0-4264 GCA_036379755.1 Candidatus Saccharimonadia bacterium
AGATTTATTTTAGTTTTCAAACTTATAAAGTGGCTGTTGCGGCGGCGGAAACGAACCTAGCCAATAGCTAGCCCTTATTTATTTGGCGCAAGTTTTTCATCCCGCTATGCCGAGCATTTGGGGGTGAATCCGCGAAAAACTTTACTTGCGGCGCTTGATGATTTAGGTATACGCCGGTTCCGCCTGATGGGGCCATGGGACCTTATTCAACCGACCCCAACTGCGTATGATTTTGCTGATCTGGATTGGCAAATAGCACAAATTGCCAAGCGAGACGGCGAGGTTAGCGTAACCCTTGGGCTTCGCCAGCCGCATCACCCGGAATGCCATCAACCGGCCTGGGCGCGCAAGCGTTCAAGCGCAGAATGGCAAGAAGCCCTATTTGCTTTTATTACTACCGTTGTAAACCGATATAAGGACCAGGCCGTAGTAGTGAGTTGGCAGTTGGAGAATGAAGCGCTCAACAAGGACTTTGGGCAATGTGCGGATTTTAATCAAGAACGTTTGGAAGCGGAGCTACAGCTCGTGAAACGGCTAGATCCAAGCCGTCCGGTGATTATGAGCCTGAAAAACCACTGGAGTTTTTTGGCACCCGGACCTATTCCCGATGTGTATGCCACCTCCATCTATTTATGCGTTCATCGTAAAGGAAAGCTGCGAGATACGATACTGCCACCGCTTTATCAGCGAGTACGCGCACTATATATACGATTACAATTCAACCGCTCCTTCTTTATTCATGAACTTCAGGCTGAACCATGGTGCCCTCGAGGGACACAGCATACTCCTTTAGCTGAGCAGGATCTGTCAATGAACCCGAAGCGCTTTAGGCATGCGGTGGCCTATGCATTGCGAACCGGCCTTAAGCCGATTGATTTGTGGGGGCTTGAGTGGTGGTATTACCGAAAAACCCGCTTTGACGATCCGACCATGTGGGATGAAGCACGCACGGTGTTTAAATGATTTTAGGATTTCAACGTAAGCGCCGTAGCGCATCGTTATTAATACAATCTGCATCCGCTCGGATTCTTAAAAACATGTAGGAATGCACAGAACGGTGACCAATAAATTCATTTATAGTTATAAGCAAGTTGGTGGAGTGACCAGCTAATAAGAAATTAAGTAAGTAAGAACGAAAAGGGGGGGTGCATGAGAATAAAAACATTACGTCAAGGAGCGATCGGCATTGCGGCTGCAGCGCTAGGATTGGCCGGCATTGCGTCGGCCCAGTCCACCATTAGCACAACCGGACCAGGTTCGGTTAACATCATAGCTTCGTCGTCGACCAATACCGCGACGTTGAGCAACAACAACCATGTTGGGGTTTCCAACCTTAATACCCAGATTGCGGTTAGTGGGCCAGCAAATGTAAGCGGCAACACTATTGGCGGATCAGCCCTTTCGGGTAACGCTTCCAATACAAATGGCACAATCACGTGGGTTAGCATTCTCAATGGTGGCCTATTGGGCACGATAATTATACCAACAACCGGTGGCGGGGGAGGCAGTATTGTCCTAACCGGCCCAGGTTCGGTTAACATTATCGGTAGTACATCGAACACCACGTTAACTGCGATAAACACCAACATTGTTGGTGTAAACAACAACAATAACCAAGTAGCAGTAAGTGGTAGTGCTAATGTAAGTGGCAACACTATTGGTGGGAGCGCGGCCAGTGGTGCAGCCGGTAATACCAATACCGCAGCAACCACAGTTGCAATTTCTAACGCTGCAAACATTCCGGTTCTTACACCCGGAACGAGCGGAGGTGGAGGATCGATTAGCCTAACCGGCCCCGGTTCACTTAACACCATTAGCAGCACGTCGAACAACACGGTGACCGAGGTTAACACCAATGTTGTTGGCGTAAACAACACCAACAATCAAACGGCTGTAAGTGGGAGCGCCAATGTCAGCGGAAACACCATCGGCGGCGGTGCAACCAGTGGATCTGCAACCAACTCCAATACGACAACTATCGGAGTTACGATAAGCAACTAACAGATATCAATACAAAATAGTTTAAAGAAAGGGCGAAAGCCCTTTCTTTTTATTTACCTATTCGACTTTACGACATTATTTGCTTTTATTCAAAAATATGGTATACTTTTGCAAAATACACACACCTGGGCTTAGCCCGCCAAACAAAAAGGACCACTCATGCCTGACTCCGACGACCGGATGGACCCCGACCACAGGCGGTACATCCGCAAGGTCACGCTTCCTTCCGGCAAGACCATCGAGGTCATCGACTTCGAGAATGCATCTGACGGGATGCAGCTCACGCCCCAGGTTCAACGCGCTGAGATCATCAAGGAAGAAGCCGAGGCCACCGACCTTCGGATTTGCCCGGAATGCCATTTGGATCTGGTGTATCCGGTCTCCGGTGTCGAAATTGGCTCGACTTCCTGGAAGGTCGAGCTGCTCTGCCCGAACTGCTGGTGGACAGCAACGGACGTGTTCGATGGAGTCACCATCGAGCGCTTCGACGAGGGATTGCAGGAAAGCACCGAAGACCTCATCGATGCCTTGCGCAGGCTGGCTCGCGCCAACCTGGAGGACGACTTCAACGCCTTCATCGACGCGATCAACGCCGGTGCAATCCTCCCCGAGGACTTCTGACCTCACCAAGCCCCGCTCGTGCGAGCATCACGCAATAATGTGAATGCCTCGCCTGGGGCGGGGCTTTCACCTTTTATGCCCGTTAAATCTCTGTTTATTTTTAGCTCGGGCCCAATAACATTGCTTTTTGCGGTGGGATAGTATTATTAGCAGCTACTCACGGAAAAAACACGCCAAAAATAGTGTGCGGCCAACATCTCAGATTTGCACTTATTGCCGAAAAACGATATAAGGGTATAACCTTGATCTTCGACATCAGGAGAGTCAAATGCTAACCGGACGCCCCAACGATGCCCAGCTTGAAATGCTGATTGCAGCCCTCCTCAAGGAGATGAGCGCCGAGGCAGGAACGTCATCAACGGAAGCAATTCTGCGTAACGGTCTTGCAAAAGGATTCAAGCGGTTGTCGCGGAAGCTACCACCAACGTTCTTGCCCCAAGACCCTGACACCAGAAAGAAGATAGCCCTAACTCCTCACCAGTACCGGATTGTCTGGGAGGTGCCCACCGGCAAGAGCCCCAAGCGTATCGCCCTGGCGCTTCATTTGCCCCGGGATTCGGTTCGCGTGCAGCTTTCGAAGGTATACAAAAAAACCGGAGTCAAGGGTTGCGTTGAGCTGCGCCAGAAGATGGAGCGCAACCAGTTCTTCTTTTACGAGGAGTGAGCCCGCGCCGCCCCCAACCCTGCCCGATATAGTGGAAGCCCCCTTGATGAGCGGTTTCGGCCATTCATCGTGCGGGGTTTTCACTTTTAATGAAAATAGCAAAAGGAGCTCTCACCCTTGGGAGCTCCTTTTGCTATTTTTGTGTCCGAGGCTCCTGAACACAACAAGCACTCAAAACATGCTTAAACCTCTGACACCTGCACCATACCATAACTCGCTTATGCTTGTAAACTACTAGTTTTTGTCCTTGAATTATGAGATTTCTTGATGCATACTAAAAGAAACATAAGAGGTTTCGTGCAGGTTTCAAGTCGCTACATGTTAGTCACACTGTTTCAGGCTGTCTTGGGCGGCGTAATAGCAGCTACTATTTTGCTGCTCTATAGAATAGCCCCCCAGTCGCTGGAAAACGGCAGCCTCACCATCGTTATTGCCGGCTTAGGTTTAACGGCAATAGTTTATTACGCCAGCATTCACCAACTGCTTAAAAAGAATCATCCTAAATTATCCGGGGCGATTATCAGCCTGATTTCGGCCGCCAACGTCGGCATGGTAATTGCCGCGACCGGCGGTATTGATTCGCCATATTACGCGCTCTGGATTCTGGCCTTGTTGGTAGCTGGCATGTTTGGGGGTATCGCGATCCTTATAGTGGTGGCTGCAACCCTAAGCCTGTATGCTTACCAGCTGTATCCTCATCTTAATGAACCTGCCTACCTGGTGGCACATGTCGGCCAGCTCGGCATTACCTTGTCCGCCGCGATTCTAGCCGAATGGGTCCACCGCGCGCTGGGACGTTCAAGCAGCCAACATGAAAAGGTAGAAGCCTTGTCCGGTAAGCTAAGTCAGGAAGCCCTGAAATCCAATGTATTAATGAATAGCGTGGGCGAAGGAGTGCTGGTTATCAGCGATGACCATCAAATTCAGCTTTTTAATCCGGCTGCGGTACGTATGACCGGATGGGATGAAAAGTCCGCC
>DASVGB010000095.1:0-2242 GCA_036379755.1 Candidatus Saccharimonadia bacterium
GCATCGGAGGCATAGAAAGCATATGGGGTATTTGTTTGGGTGCCTGCTGTGACGGTTCCAATATAGACACCGTAGGTATCGCCAATGGTGCCCGCATTGCTTATGTTTGAAACTTGCAACCCGTATGCTCTTGTCATAGTACCTGTGCTTTGATTTTGAATCTGACCCTGCAGGGCGATGGCATCAGTAATAGTGCCGGTCGACATATTTTTAATGGCAGTAACGAGCCCGCCGGCAGTGCCGAGTGTGCCGGTGCCAAAATGTGTTACTACGTTGTTGTTTGCACGCAGCGTTAAGCTGGCCATTGCCGTGGCGTTGCCGCTGGGGATTCCCACTTCGTTATAGCCTCCTAGCACTGATTTCGCGCCGGGATCTGAGGCAAAGTTAACGGTGGTTTTATTAACTGAACCCCGATAGGGATTGGTGAAGGTACTATCGGTAACGGTTTGCTCCAAGAAGGAGCCCCCAAGCGTGGCAGTGGTGCCATCAATGCCGTTATAGGTGGTGTAAGGCGCGCCTCCACCAACAACATGGAGCGTGGCTTGAGGAGCAGCGGTACCAACACCAACCCGCACATTTGAAGTATCAGCCGTTAAGATAGTTGCGTTCGCTAAAGCGTTTTGGATTTTGAATGCCGTAGTGGAATCTGACCCATTCTTGAAAAGCACACCAATTACATTCACTCCGTCGCCTGAACCAGCGAAGCTGTTTGTGCTGGTGAAACTATTACTTTGATTCTCGTAGGCAACGTTGGTCAATGTGCCGGCTGTGTTAATGTCGGCATTATTTATCTTGTATGTCTGCCCGCTGCCAATGTTTAAGCCACCGTCAACATTCAAGTTAGCCACCTGACTTACATCAGAGTTGGTAACGTTCAAGGTGGAGACTGAACCGGCGTTAAGGACGTCAAGGGCAAAAGTTGAATTGGTGCGCTGAATGGTATTGGTTGATCCACCTAAAATGGCCGTGCCTGAAGCAGAGGTGAGAGTAAGTGCGCTGGAACCGCCAGACGAAACCGTAACCGCTGTAGATCCGGTATGGGTCGCCGCAACAACTGAACCGGCAGTTGAGGTAATGTCTCCTGAACCGGAATAGGTGGTACCCCCGGAGATTGCGCCGGAAAGGCTAATGGAAGTTATTCCGCTCAATGCACCCGTGTTTACGATAAGTCCATTGATGGTGTTGCCGCTTGTTGGGCCGATAAAGGCTCCGCCAGAAGTAACACTGCTTGAACCTAACGTGGAAATACTTCCAACAACAACTAAACTGTCATCGGTCTTGAGCGTATCATCCGCCGAGACATACAAATTTGTCGACCCGGTGGCGCCATCACCTAAGGTAAGGCCATTCGACGCACCTTGGCCAGCGATGCTCAGTCTTGAAGAAGCTGCAGAAGTCGCCAAGCCTACCGCAACTTTTATGTTTGTCGTATCCACGCCGAAAGCGTTGTTACTTCCGTTCTGGACTGTCAATGCCGTGACTGAATTAGTATTAATAGCTGTGGTCCCTGAGTTGCTAACTACAAACACGTCGCTAGCAGCCTTTTGTAGCTGCAAAATATTGCCTGCGGCATTATCTTTATTAATGAAAATTGAGGAGGCGGTTGAACTATCAGCTTGAACGCTGCCAGGTGCTATTTGTACAAACTGAGAGCTGGTGAGGCCGCCGAGCTTACCAGAATTTAAGGCGTAAGGATTTGAAGCAAACCGCTTGAATGGCAGCATTTCACCGTCGCCGCCACAGCTAGTAAAGGGGGTACAGGTCGGGGCGGTGCTACCAATATTGAGCGAAAGCCATAGAGTGTCTTGATTAAAATCAACGGCAGCAAGCGAAGCAATGGCACCAAGATATACGGAAAAATATCCGTTTTTAACCGTTACGCCTTGAGCGGTGTTATTCAGCCAGCTTTCTGTCCACAGTAGCGTACCGCCACAAGGAGAGGTACCGCTTACCACGCAACCGGTACCATCCTGATATATCTTGAACTGGATATTGTAGGTACCGTCGGGTACGGTCGCGCCTTGGGCATTTAAGAGCCGAGCCTGAAAATTAATTTGCTGATTCACGCCAACCGCCGCCTCGGCTTGAGGCGTAAAACCGCCAATCTGCAAACCGCCAAGCATCATGAGTAACCCGCTAATAGTTAGACGGGCTAAAAATTTTAGCTTTATTAAGGCTTTTTTAGCGATTTTTTGACTCCATATTTCACAGCTGGCTTAGTTGGTATTTGGGCACACTCTGC
>DASVGB010000096.1:0-6610 GCA_036379755.1 Candidatus Saccharimonadia bacterium
TAGCACTTCCGCTTACTAAGATCATGACATGATGGGCGGCATTTATGGTTCTCAAAGAAAAGGTAATACGATCGACGGGAGGAGGCAGCGTACCCGCTGGTGAGGCGACTACTAGGTGCTGCGATTTATCAAGCGATGGCTGACCGGGAAAGAGCGAAGCGGTATGGCCGTCGGATCCGAGGCCAAGAAGAATAAGATCGAAGCGAGGAACAGTGTCAGCACCGGTTTGGACAATACCGCGAATTTCTTGCTCATAGGTAGCGGCAATCTCCTCCGATGTTCTGCCTTCAATCGATACAGGATGTACTTGGCTGGCTCCAAGATCAAGCTTGGATAATAATGCTGAATCAGCCAGATGGAAGTTGCTGTATTCATCGTCCAGCGGCACCAAGCGCTCATCGCTCCAGAAAAACTGCCATTTTGACCAATCGGTTTGGGATCTTAACTCTACTGAGGCGAGTATGGAGTATAGCCTTTGAGGAGTAGATCCGCCGGCAAGCGCAATATAGAAGCTGCCATGATCGGCTACGGCCTGATTTGCTAAAGCAATGATTTGTTTGGCAGCTTGTTCCGAGAGAGCCGCTTGGTCAGGATATACTTGCAATACCATAGTGTAATCGTATCACGAAGCCTATATTCCCAGTGGGCGTCGCTAGGAATGAAAAATCTCAATCTATAGACGTTGTAATTAACACATTAAACAGAGTTTTTTGTTGTCGTAAGTCGTATTCCCCATTATACTTATGCTTATAAGTAAGGTTGAGATGAAGTCGTTAATGCTGGGGTGGGAGCTGCCTCCATATAATAGCGGTGGTCTGGGAGTAGCTTGTTATTACCTTTGCCAAGCAATGGCCGAGCGTAATATCGAGATCGATTTTATCGTCCCCTATCTTGAAAACCATGGCGTTGACTTCATGAAGGTAGTATCGGCTATGCCAGTCTCCTCGGAGATTACGCGCCGGGCGGGCGGCATTTATGATAGTCGAAAATGGACTGAGGAAATGCCGATTGATGCCGATGTAATGCCAGGAAATTTGCATCAGCAGAGGGCTCACTTAACGGCTTTCACCAAGCACTACGTTACGCGCAACAAAGTTGATGTGATACATGCTCATGAGTGGCTCACCTTTGAGGCCGGTGTGGCAGCCAAAAAGCTGACTGGCAAACCATTGATTGCTCACGTACATGCTACTGAGTTCGACCGTTCCGGCGAGCTGTATGGCAACCCGCTAGTGCACGAAATTGAAGAAACCGCTCTGAGCGTAGCCGATCGGATTATTGCCGTTAGCCAGCTCACGAAAGATTTGATTGCTAAACATTATGGGATTCCGGCTGAAAAGATTGAAGTGATCCATAACGGTCTGACACCGGCCCAGCTGCATGCAACCGGTGACGCGGCCAGTTATCAGTACCTCCGAGCAATGAAGCACTTGGGATATAAGGTGGTGGTAAATGTCGGGCGGCTTACGGCCCAAAAGGGTTTGCGTTATCTCCTCGAAGCTGCGGCCTTGGTGGTTGAAAAAAATCCCAAAACGCTTTTCCTGCTCGTAGGGAGCGGGGAAATCCGCGACGAATTGATTACGCGGTCAGCCGAACTGGGCATTGCGGAAAATATTATTTTTACCGGGTTTCTTCGCGGAACCGCCTGGCGCGATGCCTTTGCAATCGGCGATTTATTTGTCATGCCCTCGGTTTCAGAGCCGTTCGGGTTGACCGCCTTAGAGTCACTGGCGTTGGGTACCCCGGTACTACTTTCTCGCACCTGCGGCGTAGCTGAAGTAGCGCGCAATACGCTTAAAGTTAATTTTTGGGATACCCGGGCTATGGCCGACAATATTTTGATGGTATTAGACGAGCCGGCGCTGCATCATGAACTGCTTGTAAACGGCCAGCACGATATCGCTGGAATGGCGTGGTTGCAGGCAGCTGAGCGTTGCGCCGAAATATATGAAACCTCGGCTCGGATGCGAGGGGTAATGGTATGAGGGCGATTTGCTTGTACATGCACGTCCATCAGCCCTTCCGAGTTCGACCCTATACTATCTTTGATGCATCGGAAGACCACGACTATTTTAGCAACCCAGAGTCGCAGGCCGACAATCACCAAATAATGCGTAAAGTGGCCGAGAAGTCATATTTGCCTACCAATGCGGCTCTTATGGAATTGATAAAGCGTCACCCTCAATTTAAGTTGAGCTTGTCGCTTTCCGGTACGGTGCTTGAGCAAATGCAGCTCTGGGCTCCCGAAGCGTTAGAATCGTTCAAAGAATTGGTCGCTACCGGTAGAGTTGAGATTGTAGCCGAAACCTACCACCATAGTTTGGCATTCTTTTATGACCGCGAAGAGTTTGAGCGCCAAGTAAAGCTGCACGCAAAAACTATTTTGCATCATTTCGGGGTGAAGCCCCGGGTGTTCCGCAACACCGAATTAAGCTACAACAATGAGCTGGCACATTGGGCGGATAAGGCTGGATATAAAGCCATTATCACGGAAGGCTGGGAGCCGGTTTTGGGATGGCGCAGTCCTAACTATGTCTACCGCCCGGCATTTACTAAGCAAATCCGTCTGCTGATGAAGAACTATCAGCTGAGCGATGATGTGGCCTTCCGATTTTCGAACCGAGCTTGGTCGGGGTGGCCGCTGACAGCTGAAAAATATGTGGGGTGGCTGAATGATCTCGATGCCGACCAGACCAACGTCAACTTATTTATGGACTATGAAACCTTTGGCGAACACCAGTGGGCGGAAACCGGCATTTACGATTTCCTGAAGCATATGACCGATCTATTTTTGTCATCTAAAGGCAATACTTTTATGACGCTTAGCGAGGCCGCTAAAAAGATTAAACCCTCCGACTACATCGATGTGCCGCAAACTATTACCTGGGCGGATACCGAACGCGATCTTAGCGCATGGGTAGGCAACTCTATGCAGCGGCAGGCGATTAACTCTATGTATCAGTTATCCGATGAGGTCTTAGCTACCCGGGATGCCGGCTTAATCGAAGACTGGCGCCGGTTGCAAGCTTCGGACCATTTTTATTACATGTGCACCAAGTGGTTTAATGACGGGGACATCCATGCCTATTTTAGCCCGTATTCATCTCCTTACGATGCCTTCATTTACTTTATGAATGCTCTGCGTGACGTAAAATACCGGGTAGCGGCTAGCCAAGGCAAACTGTAATGTCCCGCCACATCATACTCAGCAATGGTGAGATGCTGGTTGGACTCGATGCGTACGGACTTGTGCACGACGTCTATTATCCCTATATTGGCCAGGAAAATCATGCCACCGCTCGTTACATACATCACCGGATCGGGGTATGGGTCGACGATGCCTTTAGCTGGCTGGATGATGATTCCTGGAATATTACGACCACCTACGAAGAAGCGACGCTGATTGGCAGGGTTATCGCCTACAATCCTGACCTCAAGGTACGCATTGAATCGTGCGACTTCATTGATGCCGATGACTGTGTTTTAGCTCGCCGCTATAAAGTGGTCAATGATGCCAATCGGCCGCGGGAAATCCGGCTGTTTTTACACCAAGCTTTTCGTATTAGTAACTCAAACATGGGCGGTACGGCGCAGTATCACCCCAAGGACCACTTGCTTGTGCACTATAAAGGGCGTCGAGCATTTGCAATTTATGCCCAGACAGCGAGCGGCACGGCTTTCGATCAGTATAGCGTCGGGCTATTTGGCATTGAGGGTAAAGAGGGGACATACCGCGATGCAGAGGATGGTGTTCTTAGCTGCAATCCGGTGGAGCATGGCATGGTCGACTCAGTTATGCGGTTGGCACTCAAGCTTCAAGCCGGCGGCGATGAAGAAGTGCAATACTGGATGGCGGCGGCCCGTCATCCCGAGGCTGCAATTACCCTGCATAATGAATTTAAGGCCGAAGGTTTTACTGCTCGTTACGCAGCAACCAAACGGTCGTGGAAGGATTGGCTGCACACCAGCAAGCCTAAAATGAATGCCATTCCGGTGAAATATCGGGCCCGGGCGGTGCAAAGTTTGTTGCTCATGAAATCGCACATTGATCAGCGGGGAGGCGTGCTTGCTTCGGCCGACTCGGAAATGTTAAATTACGGCCGCGACTACTACGGTTACTGCTGGCCTCGCGACTCGGTGAATGTTCTGTGGCCGCTGATTAAGTTGGGGTATACCGAAGAGGCCAAGAATTTTTTTGAATTTTGCGGCCGGGTACGGCATAGTAACGGCTATTTAATGCATAAGTACCAGATGGACGGCGCTTTGGGCAGTAGTTGGCATCCGTACATTCACGGCGACCAGCCTGAACTGCCAATTCAGGAAGACGAAACGGCTGCCGTTGTTTTCCTGGTTGACCAGTATCATCAGTATGCCGACGAAGGAGACTACGTCCGTGAACTGTATGATGTGCTGGTACGACCGGCGGCCAACTTTATGACCGACTACATTGACTCCGAAACCAAACTCCCCCACGCCAGTTTTGATTTGTGGGAAATGGTGTTCGGAACGCACACCTATACGGTGGCAATAACGTATGCTGCCCTCGAGGCGGCCAGCCGTATGGCTAAGCAGTATGGCAGTATTAAGGAGTCCAAACGCTGGCAGCGGGCCGCCGACGAAATTAAAGCTGCGGCCAGCATCCACCTATGGAATGATAAGCGTCATTACTTTTACCGAAGCTTGCGGGTGGGCAAGGATGGCATCAGCTTTGATGAAACGATCGATATTGCCAGCTTGTATGGAGCGGTGATATTTGGTTTGTTTGACGCAACTGATGTGCGCGTAACGCAAGCCCTCGAAACCGCAGAGGCTACGCTACGGGTTGATACGCCAACCGGATGGGGAGTAGTTCGATTTGAAAATGATGATTATTACCGGGTTGATCCGGAAACCCAAGGTAACCCATGGATTGTGACGTCATTGTGGTTGGCGAAACTGCATAACATATTGGACGACACCGCGACGCCCCAAGAATTAGTGGCGTGGTCTGCATCGGTAATGCAACGCTCAGGGGTGCTAGCCGAGCAAATTGACCCAGGCACCAATGCCTGTGTTTCGGTGGCCCCACTCACTTGGAGCCAAGCCGAGTTTGTTGATACCCTGCTGGAACTTAGTTAGCAGCTTTAGCGCAAACTCGGCAATTATCTTCCTGCTTGAAATCGTGCATCCAGACTCGTACGGCATCCGGAAAGCTTTCAATATCGTGATAGGCGATAAGGTCGGCAGCTCGCCGCAACAACCACCCTGGGCGGCCATAGAGCGCGAGGTTGCGCCATGAGGCAGCGGCCCAGTAGGGTCCCACTGGAATAACGCTGATTCCTTCGGTAGAGCGAAACTTTTTGCGCCGGGATCCGTGAAGTCCGCGCATAATATCTTCGGCTACAAAATTAGCTTGGGCAATCGCGTTCTGGGCAAGCCCGCCATGATCAACCGCGGCATTGTCGCCTATTACATACAGATCCGGCTGAGCTTGAAGTTGGGCGTTAACTTCCACCCGCCCATTTTTAGCAAGAATGAATTGATCGGCATTGGCTTTAAAAAACGGGTTATTGGCAATGCCGGCGGTCCAGACAACGGTTTCGGTGGGTATCGGACTGCCATTGACGGTGAGCGAATCACGGCCGGCTGCCTCCACTTTAGCACCGGTCATAACCTTAACCCCGAGCTTCTCAAGCCGCTGGTGCATCCGGGCGGCAACCGGCTCCGGCAGCCGAGGAAGTATGCGCGGCATCGCTTCAATTACTTCAATGTTGTAATTTACCTTTGTGATCTTATGCAGCCGCGTAATGCGCTTAAGATAACTGCCGAGGGCACCAGCCAGCTCAACACCGGTTGGGCCGCCGCCGACAATAACATAATTAACATCGGTAGCTTGGTCCTCGATAAGCTGGTTGTGAAGGTGGCGTTTGAATGCCAGCGCGCTGACCGTTGACTTTACTTCGTAGCAGAATTCCGGCAACCCTTTGATATTGAAATAATTGGTAACGCTTCCGAGCGACAAAATCAGTTGATCATAGGTATATACCGTCTTGCTAGCGGTTGTGAGGGTCTTTGCGGCATGGTCAACGCTTACCGAGGTATCTTTGAGCACCCGCACCGAAGTGCCTTCAAGTAGCTCCTTTAAGGGCAATGAAGATTCGGATCGGGATCCGCCGGTGGCGGCATGGTAGAGCTGCGGATAGTAGGTAAACTCAAGACTATCAGAAAGAAGTGTTACGCTCACGCCCGGCTGCTTGCTGAGCATACGGGCTGCGCGAACACCACCAAATCCGCCGCCGACAATTAAGACGTTATGAGTAGCGGGCTGTTCGGCGGTGTTCATCTGATATAATCATATGCGAAACTAATCTGGAATGGCAAGGGACACTTGAAGAATCAGACAATCCGCTGGCTGGCTTTGGGGTTGGCCATTGCCTTGGCCTTACCGATGATATGGCAATGGTACAGTTTGAGTGCTGTGCCAGCATCAACCTCATCCGAGTATCTTATAGCCATTGGACGGCTGGCTGGCATGGTCATGACCTTCGGTGTCTTAATGCAGCTGATTTTAATGTCGCGCCTGCCGGGCCTTGAAAAGGCTGTTGGCTTAGAACGGCTGGTTACCATTCAT
>DASVGB010000097.1:0-8486 GCA_036379755.1 Candidatus Saccharimonadia bacterium
TGACCCAAATGGCGTTATCCGTAAGGAATATGAGCAGGTAACGCCGAATGGCCATGGCGAGCAGATAGTACGCGATCTCAGCGAACTGCAAGCTCAGTAAAAGGAGTAGCCGTCCTGAACTAGCGCCACCGCCAACTCTTAATGATGTTTGCTAGTATCTGTTCGCCGTTGTTTTCCGGCGTCGTAACGGTAATCATAAACATGGTTGCCTCGGCTCCAGAACGCAGCGTATAGCCGGGATCTTTCAGTACCACCACAAAATCCTTGGTTTTGATATGCTGCTGAGTACTTTTTACCGTGGTTTTATTAGCAGTAACCCCGTCCAAATTGATCGGCTCTCTCAGCCTTAGGATTTCGCCCTGCGGCGCATAATAGCTTTTCTCCAGATAGCTGACAATTTCATCCAGGTCCTTACCCCATTGCAGCTCGGTTGTCTTGCGAACCGGCTCAACTCTGATCCGGCCGATAAGTTCACCATTGTTTTGAATGATCGGTTTGCCGGCTTTGCTTATTTCGCCGCGCAACTCAACATCATACAAACAATCATCAAGATTGATCTGCGACGTCTCCACATAATGAGCCGGAACTCCCTTGAAAAAGTAGCAGCGTGTCTCCAGTAGGACTTCTGATGTGTCGGGTTGAGCCGGAGCAGTTGTCGGATTTGAATCGGCATACAGCCCGACAACCAACACAATTACCCAAGCAAGCAAACACAGTGCGGCTATGGCGACCGCAACTATTATGGCCTTGCTGGGCTTAGGGGGTGTTTTATCAGCTGGCAGACTCACCGGTGTGTCTCTCTATTGGTTTATGTATCGCCATTCTTAACTAGTATTGTAATCTATAACCGTCGTAAAACTGGTATAGTAGAAGCATAAGATGAATAGCGCTGTTGTGAAAGTTTTGGTAGTACTTCTGCTTATCGGCGGTCTGGTAGGCGGACTTGTGCTTTTCTTAGCAGCCCACCCGGTTGCCGTGTTAGATCCGAGAGGATTGATTGCTAGTGAGCAACGCAATCTTATTGTTGTTACAACGCTTTTGATGCTCCTGATTGTTGTACCGGTGTTTGGTATGACCTTCGGCATTGCCTGGAAGTACCGGGCCGGCAATACCAAAGCCCGCTACACCCCGGACTGGGATCATAGCCGGGTTGCCGAAACCCTGTGGTGGGGAATACCGAGCGTTATTATTGTGATACTAGCAGTTATCACCTGGAAAAGCAGCCATGATCTTGACCCGTTCAAGCCGTTGATATCACCTAATAAACCGGTAACGATACAGGTAGTTGCGCTGCCGTGGAAATGGCTTTTTATCTATCCCGATCAGAATATTGCTACCGTTAATTATGTGCAGTTCCCTGAAAATACCCCGATCCATTTCGTTATTACCGCCGACGCCCCAATGAACTCCTTTTGGATCCCGCAGTTAGGCGGACAAATTTATGCCATGCCCGGCATGAGCACTCAGCTGCATCTCATGGCCAGCGAGGTTGGCAGCTATGCTGGTTCTTCGGCCAACTTAAGCGGTGCCGGTTTCGCCAATATGCGCTTTGAAGCCAAGGCAACAACACAGGTAGCGTTTGACGATTGGGTTGCCGCCACGAAGAAATCACCCCTTCACTTAGGTGCTACAGACTATAACCAGCTAGCTCAGCCTAGCAAAAGGGATGATGTAGCATACTACGGGATTGCCAGCAACGAACTCTATGACAGCATCATCATGAAGTACATGCTGCCAGCCGATGGCACGAAGCATGAGCATGGAGCCATGCAGGGCATGAGGGCGCAATGAATCTTTTTGGACGCTTAACCCTCGATGCCGTACAACACGACGCCATTCAAACCTTTGGCCAACTGAGCGTAGTCATGGGCGGGCTGACGGTTGTTGCCTTACTGTTTTACTCTAAGCGCTGGAAATGGCTCTGGCGCGAATGGCTGACCTCGCTTGATCCGAAAAAAATCGGCGTTATGTACATTGTGGTGGCCTTTGTAATGCTGCTGCGCGGAGTGATGGATGCCGCCATGATGCGCACCCAGCAAGCGTTAGCAGCAGGCGATGCTCAAGGAATCTTATCTTCCGAGCACTTCCAACAAGTATTTTCAGCCCATGGCACCATCATGATTTTCTTTGTCGCAATGGGGCTGATGTTCGGCTTAATCAACTTGATTGTGCCTTTGCAAATCGGTGCCCGCGACGTAGCTTTCCCATTCTTAAATTCGGTCAGTTTTTGGCTATTCGCAGTAGGAATGGGGCTGGTAAATCTGTCACTGGTGGTAGGGGAGTTTGCCGCCGCCGGCTGGCTGGCCTACCCGCCGCTTTCCGGACTTGAGTACAGCCCAGGAGTTGGCGTCGATTACTGGATCTGGAGTTTACAGATAGCCGGGGTTGGCAGCTTGCTGGCGGGAATTAACTTTTTGGTAACCATTTTAAAGATGCGGGCTCCCGGCATGACGCTCATGAAGATGCCCTTATTTACCTGGAGTGTGCTGTGCAGCATGATCCTAGTTGTCTTCGCCTTCCCAATTTTAACCGGTACGCTGGGTATGCTTTCGCTTGACCGCTTGATGGGCATGCATTTCTTTACATCGGATTTTGGCGGCAACGCCATGATGTACATCAATCTGATTTGGGCTTGGGGGCATCCAGAGGTTTACATTTTGATTTTGCCGGCCTTCGGCATTTTTTCCGAAGTGGTTGCCACGTTCTCCAGCAAGCGGCTGTTTGGCTATGTCTCAATGGTGTGGGCGCTCGGAGCCATCACCTTTTTGTCGTTCATCGTCTGGCTGCACCACTTCTTTACTATGGGCGCCGGCGCCAATGTAAATGCCTTCTTCGGCATTATGACGATGGTGATTGCAATTCCAACCGGCGTCAAAATATTCAACTGGCTATTTACGATGTATCGTGGGCGCATCCGCTTTACCACTCCGATGCTGTGGTTCCTCGGATTTGTGGTGACCTTTACGATTGGCGGCATGGCCGGGGTGCTCATGTCGGTTCCGGCTATCGATTTTCAAGTCCATAACAGCCTTTTCTTGGTAGCCCACTTCCATTCTATGGTGGTTGGCGGGGTACTGTTCGGCTTTTTTGCCGGTATTACGTACTGGTTTCCGAAAATTTTCGGTTTCAAGTTGCATGAAAAGCTGGGCATCTATGCATTCTGGTGCTGGATCGTCGGCTTTTTGGCCGCTTTTATGCCACTGTACATCTTAGGACTGATGGGTGCCACCCGCCGGTTGGACCACTACGACGCCTCGCTAGGGTGGCAGTGGTTGTTTATTGTGGCCGGTGTTGGCGTTGCGATTATTTTATTGGGCATCGGTTTCCAGATACTGCAAATGATAGTGAGCGTTTTGCAGCGCCACAAAAACCGCGACCGTACCGGCGACCCCTGGGGCGGCCGTACCCTCGAATGGGCCACCAGCTCGCCCCCGCCTGAATATAACTTTGCCATCACCGCTCAAGTACATGACCGCGATGCTTTTTGGGCGGCCAAGCAGGCACCTCTTGCAGTCGCCAAGCCGGTTTACCACGATATCGCGGTACCGCGCAATACCGCAATGGGAATGTATATCGCCGGTGCAACCTTCGTGATTGGTTTCGCCCTCATATGGCATATCTGGTGGCTGGCAGCGCTTGGTCTAGCCAGTATGCTGCTGCTCATTGTGGTACGGCTATCAGCTGAAAACACCGAGCGCATCATCACCACTGACGAGCTTGCCGCACTGGAGGCCGGAGCAGACAAGAGCGGGAGGACGACATGACGAAACAGGCACCCTCAGTGCATAAGGATGACGCCAAAACGCTGTTCGGGTTTTGGATTTACCTGATGACCGACTGTATTTTATTTGCCAGCTTGTTTGCCACCTACGCCGTTTTACACAACAACACCTTTGGCGGGCCGTCGGGGCAGGAGCTGTTCAGCTTGCCGTTTGTACTGAGCGAAACGATTATCTTGCTCGTCAGCAGCTTTACCTGCGGGCTGGGCTTACTGGCCGCCCACCGAGGCGAAAAACATCAGGTTATCGGCTGGTTTATTATTACCTTTCTGCTGGGTTCAGCCTTCTTGGCTCTGGAGCTAACCGAGTTTACCCATTTGGTAAACGAAGGCTATAGCTGGCAGCGCAGCGGCTTTTTATCGGCCTTTTTCACCCTTGTCGGTACGCATGGGCTGCATATAGCGACCGGACTATTCTGGATTGTCGTCATGATGATCAGGGTAGCCAAAACCGGCTTAACCGTCGTAAACAAACGCCGACTGACAGTCCTGAGCCTATTTTGGCACTTTTTAGATATTGTCTGGATTTTCATCTTCACCATCGTGTACTTAATGGGGGCACTTTAAATGGGCGCCGGACAGGGAACCCTTGCAACCTACACAGCCGGGTTTATCCTATCGCTGATATTGACCCTAGAAGCCTATGCCTTGGTGGCTTACCAAGTCTTGGTTGGCCCGGCGCTGGTAGCAGCCATCATGGTTACCGCCGTGGTGCAGCTACTAGTGCAACTGGTATTCTTTCTTCACCTTGGCAGCGAATCCAAACCGCGCTGGAACATGATTGTGTTTCTGTTTATGGTGATGGTTTTGCTGATCCTGGTTTTAGGATCGCTCTGGATTATGCACAACCTTAATTACCACACCATGTCGCCATCTGAAACCGACACCCATATCATCCACGACGAGGGGATTCAACGATAGCATCGCTTAGCACCTACTACTGGCTGGCAAAGCCGGGGATTGTATATGGTAACTGCTTAGCCGCGACGGCCGGATTTTTATTAGCCTCGAAGGGACACCCCTCGATTACCCTGTATATCGTAATGGTAGGCGGCATCGCCTTGGTTATGGCTTCGGGCTGCGTTTTCAATAATTATATTGACCGCGGTATTGATGAGAAGATGGCTCGAACCAAGAAACGGGCACTGGTACAGGGAGTTTTGAGTGCTACCAATGCCCTGATGTATGGCACGGTTCTGGGAATTATTGGGCTGGCGATTTTGCTGACAGGCACCAACGCATTAACCTTTGGACTGGCTCTGGCCGGATTGGTGCTGTATGTGGGCGTATACGGGTATTGGAAGCGCCGCTCGGTTCACGGCACCCTTGTTGGCAGCCTAGCTGGAGCAATTCCGCCGGTGGTGGGTTACTGCGCCGTCACCAATCGCTTTGACCTGGGGGCGCTGCTGCTATTTCTAATCTTAGTACTCTGGCAAATGCCCCATTTTTATGCGATTGCACTGTACCGTTTCAAGGATTATAAGGCCGCTGACCTCCCGGTTTTGCCAGTGAAACAGGGGATGAACGCTGCGAAACAACAAGCGATTGCCTATATTATTGCCTTTATTCTGGTTATTCCAGTACTGAGTGTTACCGGCTACACCGGCTATAGCTTTGCCATCATTATGATGGTAATTGGCCTGGTTTGGCTGCTGAAGGCCATACGAGAATATAGAACGAAAGACGATGCCGGATGGGGCCGTAAACTGTTTGGGTTTTCACTGATCGTAATGATCTCCTTATCGGTAATGCTATCTGTTGGTAGTATGCTGCCATAAGTGTTATAGTAGTGCTTATGGTACTTCTTATTCACATTGCAATCGCACTGGCAAGCCTGCTTTACACCACCTATGTATGGCTGGCTCCCTCGCGCCCAAAATTTACGGTTGGTTACACGCTGGTCGGACTTACCTTGCTAAGCGGAACCTATCTGACATTCATTAGCCCGGCTCATATGATCCAAGCCTGTACCACCGGACTTATCTACATTGGCATCGTGAGCATTGGCATGGTTGCTGCCCACGGCAAGCTGGCTCACAGCAAAAATCACTAATTCCATCTGGTAAACCCTTTACTTTTTAGCTCATATATGGGATATTATCGCCAGGTTTGAGTACCCATACAATCTGGTCAACATCTCACGACCGACCCTTCGAAAGGGGAGGACCATGTCCACCAAGGTAGGGCGAAGTATTACAGCAACGGTGCTGGCAGGATTTCTGCTGGCATTGCTGATCCCGTCGGCGGCACAGGCCGCCACCGTGAAGCCCGCGCAGTACAACTGCCCGGGTACCGTCCAGGTGCAGGATCTGAACCTGGTCAATGGCGAGCCGAAGGATGCCAGTGGCGTGCCCGTGCTGAAGAGCCCGAGCGCGTTGTTTGACTGGCTGATGACGGCCGCCAAGCAGGTCAATGTCGGTTCGCCGGTGCCAAACCTCCGCCCGGAGGTTTCGTCGCTGAAGGCCACGCTGGGGAAGTTCCGACGCAGCGTTCTGGTGTGCGTCTACCCGACCGCCCCAGACGATGCGCTGTGTCCGCCCCGGGAACTGCTGCCGCCTGGCAGCGTGTTCCAGTGGCTGCTCCTGACCCCGGCGCTGACGGTCAATCACCGGTGCTATGAGCTGACGCCCTACAGCGGCACTCTGAGCACGGCAAAGCGCAGTGCGCTGCTGCGGCGCATCACCTCGCGCATTCAGCGCCATCTGCTGCTGGCGGTTGGCTGCTGGGTCAACGGGCGCGTAGTGTACAGCGGTTGCGGGAAGGCCCGGGTGGCCACCCACTACGGTCTGCAGGCCGACGCGGCCTTCCTGAAGTGGCGCCACTGCAGCTCCAACCCCAAGCGGGCGTATCGGCAGCTGGGTCTGACCATCCTGAACGGTGTCGCCACGGTAGGCGTGCAGTTCTGCGACCGGAAGCTCCAGCCGCAAAGCTGGACCGTTCCGCTGCAACGGCTGCCCCCGCGGTCACCTGCTGGTGCGGCTCCGGTGACTCCGGTGCCGCAGGCGACAACCCAGCCGGCGCCGGCTCCACAGCCGACAGTTGGACCGTTCACGGTTGCGCCCGAGGACCAGGCTCCGCCGATCGACACCGACAACGACAACGTCGCTGACAGTATTGATCAGTGCGACCACGACCATGGCCCGCTCATCAACAACGGCTGTCCGCTCACCGTCCCGACGCCACCGCCGGGACCTGGCCGCTGAGCGCTCAACTCAACCACCGAACCCTCGGGACGACGTACTGTCCCGGGGGTTCGCTGCCGTTTACGGAATAGCGACAGGAGCAATTATCTTGATTAATTAATGAAATTATTTAATACTTATACGGTATTTTGTTTTGCCCATCTCAAGACGAAGCAGACGCACCTCACATCCATGCCAATCGCTCGAGGAGAGTGATCGTTATGCCGAAGACCCAGCATACTTCAATGCCGGTCAGCCGCACCCGGCGTGCCGGCCGTACCCTAGGGGAATGGCTGTCCGATGCGCTGCACGCTGCGTTCGGGGCAGTTCTGGTGGGGCTCCTTCGCATGGCGCGACCGTCAGTAAAGAACTGGCGCAAGATCGAGACGCCCCTTCTTGATCTGAGCTACAAGCCGCTACGCGGCAAGCACATCGAGACGTTTACCGCCGACAAGCCAACTGACTACTGGATCGCCGCGCTTTTCAACAACGCGCTCATTCGCCTTCCGAAGGACGACGCGAATCAGCCCTTCCGGCGAATGGGAATGGCTTTTGCTGCCGTAACCGCTCTGGCAATCAGCCTGATCGTGCTGCACTACGGCTCCCATACCGGCGTCAGTTATCGCGAGCTCCGCGAGTACTTCCCCCACGTCGAGCGCGACACCTACCTGATGGGGCTGGGAATCATCAAGGCGCTCAGCGTCGTACTGGCGCTGTTTCTCTGGGGGATCATGGTCCTCATGAGCTACCTCGCCTGGACCTCGCGATCCTGGTATATCGACTCGCTCGAGGCCGAGCTCATCAAGGTCGACAACAAGTGGGTTGCCCACGACTTCACGGTCAAGATGATGTGGCGCAGGCTCCACTGGAAATGCAAGGAAACCCGCTTGAGCCACGTCGACGAGGCCAAGGCAGACAACGACTACCTCAAGAAGCGCTACCGAGGCCGCAACCACATCTATCTCAGACTGATCGACCCGCGGGGAGAAATCACCAAGATTCGGATCCTGAAGGACATCCCCGCAGCCGACCATGAACCGCTCACCGATCTGCTGACTCAACTGGGACTCTTGTACAAAGGAGGCCGGTTCAGCGCAGCCCGCCAAGCCGACAAGTTTGCCCGGCCGGAGGGCCCTGTTCGGGTTTCCGGCGAGGTGGTCGACGAGGACGACAAGGATCGTAGGAGGGATGAATACGACCGCTTCCGTTCGTGACATGCAACTGCAGGGCGGCCTTCGGGCCGCCCTGCAGAGGATTTTGCCATTATAATAACGCTTGTGTTTTAAGCCTTTTACAGATAAGAAAACGTTGACAAACCAACCGAATTTACTACTATTATATAACGAATAGAAAAGGTGGAAGATGCTCAAAGCAGCAGGGAATACCATTTACGGTTTATGACCTAGCCACTAAGGGTCATAAAACTACTCGACCCGACACTTTAATTACATACATTTGATTGAAGCGCCAGGTTGGGCAGGCGATCGTTAACGGCCTACCCAAAAATACGACCGATTGGGCGTGTC
>DASVGB010000098.1:0-2779 GCA_036379755.1 Candidatus Saccharimonadia bacterium
CTAAAACGCCCTTAGCAGACGAGATTGCCCTCCTGGCGGCTCATGGCATCCTGCATGCGCTCGGCTATGATCATGCGGCATCAGAAGACCGAGACAAGCTTGATAAACTGCAAGCTGATATTATGGGTGCAGCCGGATTAACCTATCGGGATTTTCAATGGATCAACTAAAACTCTTTGTTCGCAGCCTCTATACTGCCTTTACCGGTCTGGTTTTTGTCGTCCGGGTTGAGCGTAACGCTCGACTTCATCTTTTAATCGCGATTGCCGCTCTGGGCTTAAGCGTGGTGTTGGGTGTCACCAACACCGAACTCGCAGCGATCTTCTTCGCCATCATCCTGGTATTTACGACTGAAGTGATAAATACTGCTCTGGAAAAAACCCTTGATTTGATCGAGCAAAAATCTCATGCTCAAGTTCGGATTATTAAGGATATCGCCGCCGGGGCCGTATTGGTAACATCGATTGGGGCGCTGGCAATTGGAGCGGCTATTTTCTTACCCTATATTGGAAACCTTTTATGGCCGGGACGCTAAACGGCGCGAGTATCAAAACCGCGTCCGAGATTGAGGCAATGCGGACGGGCGGTAAGATGCTGGCCCAAGTATTAGCCTTTGTGGGATCAGAAATGGCGGCTGGGATGACTACCGACGAACTAGATCAGCTGGCCGCCAGCGAGGTTAAGCGCCTTGGAGGAGAGGCTGCCTTTCTTGGGCATGAGGGCTTTCCTAAATCCATCTGCATATCAGTGAATGACGAAGTAGTGCATGGCATCCCTGGGAGCCGAGTGCTGCAGACGGGAGACGTCGTTGGCTTGGATTTCGGCGTTCGTTATGACGGCTTGGTGACAGATTCGGCAGTTACTCTGCCAATTGGCAGTATGAAGGCTCCGGCTCGGCGACTGCTGAACGCAACCGAAGCTGCATTAATGATCGGGATTGATCAGGCTACTGCAGGAAGTCGGGTCGGGGATATTTCCTCTGCTATCCAACGTCATCTGCAAACAGCAAACTTGGGTATTATTCGCGAGCTAGCTGGTCATGGGGTAGGCCGTGAACTCTGGGAGGAGCCTCAAATCCCTAATTATGGCCGCGCCGGCGCCGGGCCTGTATTAAAGGCCGGAATGACGGTTGCGATTGAACCTATGGCAACCTTGGGTTCTCCGGAAATAACAATTCTCGGTGATAAATGGACGATCGCTGCCCGTGACGGTTCGCTGGCAGCTCAGTTTGAACATACGATTTTAATTACGAATGGCGCACCGGAGATCCTTACCCTAGCCTAAACTCATTTGTGTATACTACATTTGTGTTCAGGCCGTTTGCACACTGTAGCCAATGAGCTAATGTGTTCGGCCTCGTAGCACAAATAGTGTTCAAGGCTCGCTTGCGTAAAGATTAGCATAAGCACTATAATAGAGATTAAGATAACAAGCGGGAATTTTACGTGGCCATTCGCCAGCAGGATGACATTTTTATCGGCTTAGATGTCGGCAGCACCAAGGTTTGTTGCATCGTCGGCCTTCAAGAGGAGTCGGCTCCGCACCCTAGTATTATTGGGGTCGGTATGGCACCGGTTGGAGGTATGCGCCGGGGTGTTGTGGTTGATGTCGAAGAAACCGTATCATCCATAACGGCGGCGGTTGATGAGGCGGAGCGATTAAGCGGCGTGGCTATCGACCGGGCTACGATTAATATTGATGGTGCGCACGTTTCTAGCTTGAACTCCAGCGGGGTTATTGCCGTCGGCCGGGCCGACCATGAGATTACTGCCGAAGATGTCCGCCGAGTAGAAGAAGCCGCTACCGCGATTCAGCTCCCGCCAAACCGTGAAATTATTCAAATATTCCCGCGTTCCTTTACCGTTGACGGACAGACTAATATAAAAGATCCGGTTGGCATGAATGGCGTACGGCTGGAGGTTGAGGCTCACATCGTAACCGGCGCAACACCGGCTATTAAGAATCTGCAACGAGCGGTCTATCAAGCCGGGATTGATATTGAAGGACAGATCATGGTTCCTTTAGCTGCTGCTCGGGCCGTATTATCCAAGAAGCAGCTTGAGCTGGGTGTTGCACTTGTAGATATCGGCGGCGGTACCACCGGAATTGCGGTCTATGAGGAAGGTGAGATTTTGTACTCCAGCGTCTTGCCGGTAGGTGCCGGCCACGTAACCAATGATTTAGCGATTGGTCTACGAACCGATATTGAGATTGCTGAAACCATTAAGCTTAAATATATTACGGCCGGAATCGGAAAAGCCGGAAAGAGCGATAAGATAAAGATTGAAGAATTGGGCGATGACGGCATGGTTGCCCGCCGTGACCTTTATGATATTAGCAGCGCCCGCTTAGAGGAAATCTTTCAAATGGTTCAGGCCGAGTTTGCTAAAATCGGTAAAAGCAAACTACTGCCCGGGGGGGTAGTCTTAACCGGCGGCGGTGCTAAAATGCCGGGCATTGAAGAGCTTGCTAAGGAGGTGCTTGGGCTACCGGTTACGATTGGCCGGCCCAGTGATTTGAGCGGCTTGGTTGATAAAGTAAGCGATCCGGCTTTCGCAGCTCCGGTTGGTCTTATGTTCGAAAATATGTCTCGTACCGGAATGAGTGACCAAGGAAATGATCGCCTTGGCGACACTGTCGATCGTATTCGCAAAACGCTGCGCAACCTCTTGCCCTAGTACTCATTGGTACCTGCATCCGTCCATTCTTAGCCGCCGCATATCGCTTCATTGTTGAACAGAATACATAGTCATTCAGTAGAGTAGTTGGTGCGCTCCCG
>DASVGB010000099.1:0-2583 GCA_036379755.1 Candidatus Saccharimonadia bacterium
CGCTCCAGACTGGCAAACCACCTACTTCCTTCTTTTCAGCTCTGGCTGTCAGCGAAACACCCAGCTTGAGTAATAGCTCCGCGAGTAAATCCTCTTGAGTGGCATCATCATTACTGCTTTCACGTATGGTCAGTAAGTGCTGCTGCAAGGCGTCAACATCCACGCTACTGCTGGTGCTCCACTTAGTGAAGTTGGTGTCGGCTAGCTTGTAGGCCCGAAAACCAACATCAAGCGGCTTTGTAACATCAGCCTTGACCTTTTCACCGGCCAATCGCACGCGCTCTTTCGCAAGATCAGCAATGTTCTTATAACCGGCCTTGTAGGCCTCGGAATCTGGTTTTGAGGGCTCAGGCAGCTGAACTTGAATGTTCCTGCGGGTTCCCCCATCATTGGCATTTAACTTCATAATGGCATGTGCCGTAGTGCCACTACCAGAAAAGAAATCAAGTACCAGGTCATTATCCTTGGTGACCCACTCAGCCAGCTTGACAATCAGCTCAAAGGGCTTTGGATAATCAAACAACTTGGTTTTACCAAACAGCTCGGTAATGCCCTTGGTCGCTCCGGTTGAAGAGTACTTTTCAATTAAGGCAAAGGGAGGCAACGTCCGAACAATTGGCTGATTGTCATTATCAACCCTATAGTATTGCTTGGTATAAATGATCCAACGCCCATCATCTTTCTGTTTGTGCACGATAAAGCCATTCTCAACGCCCCAGTCATATTTCTTACGAGACCAGCGCCAAATAGCCCGCCGTCCGTCCTCTTCTGGCACAACTTCCGCTCCATCGGGCGCTGCAATTGGGTAATCCAGGCTGGCTGAGTACTGAATGCTGAAACTATTGAGTTTAATCAACTTATATTTGCCGCGTTCTGCAACAAATTCATCGGAATGAGGATAGGAGCTATCATCTTCAACCTCTTCACCGTAAATGCGGACTTTGTCTTTGTTCTTGGCATAAGCCAGGATATATTCATGCTTCACTTTAAAAGTCGTGCTATCGGATCCGCCGCCGCCTTCCTTGTTAGCCCAGACGATTTGAGCGAGAAAGTTATTTTCACCAAAGATTTCATGGCACATCTTTTTAAGGTTTTCGGCTTCATGATCATCAATGCTGATGTACATCACGCCATCGCCAGTCAGCAGATTTCGCCCCAGCTTTAGCCGCGGGTACATCATGTTGAGCCAGTTGCTGTGATAGCGTCCGTCGGTTTCGCTATTGGTGCTAACCTTATGACCTTCTTCGTCGAGCTGCTTGGTATACTCCAAATAACTCTGTAGCCCTTCTATATAGTTATCGGGGTACACAAAATCCTTGCCGGTATTGTAGGGTGGATCAATATAAATCATTTTGACCGAGTTGTGATAATGCTTTTGCATCACCTTTAAGACTTCAAGATTATCGCCTTCAATAAAGACGTTCTCGGTAGTCTCCCAGTCCTTGCTCTCATTCATTGCCGGCTTCAAAGTAGCTGGAGTTGATTCTTGAGCTGCCCGCATAGCGCGCTTTTTGCCCGGCCAGAACAACCCAAACCGCTCACTTTCGTCAGCAGTATCATCGCTCAGCAGCTCATTGAGCTTCGTAACATCAACCTTACCATCTGTTATCGCCTCCGGAACCAGTTCTTGGAGTTGCGAGGCAAGCTCGGCCTTGAAGTCGGGGGTAGCTCCCTGAACTTCCGATATTTCGTTTAAATTAGCGTCATTATTCATATAAGTATCGTTCTAGTATATCGGGTTGAGAAAATGTGTCTATTTGGGTGAGCAGGTTTCTTTAGTCTTTTTCTTATGTACGTACATAACAGAAGGAGAGGCATTAAGGTGTCATGCTTTTGTCGACCGCAAACTCTTGGCTGGGGCGGAGGGATTCGAACCCCCGAATGCCAGGACCAAAACCTGGTGCCTTACCGCTTGGCCACGCCCCATTGCGTGCTAACTCATAGTATTGTACTAAGTTACACCTTAGGGCGCTAGGCATGTAAGGTTGAAAGGCATAAGCAGTTCAGGTAGAGTGTAAGATATGGAGCGCAAACGAGTCACCGTCGCCATCGAAACCAGCACTATTGTGCGGGTTTTACTGTTAGTGTTGGCTTTTGTAGGCAGTATTTGGCTGGTTACCAGGGTGGCTACGCCACTCGTATGGGTGCTTGTGGCCATATTCCTAGCCGTTTCGCTGGATCCGGCGGTAAATGGCTTAATGAAGGCGCTGAAAGTTAGCCGGCTGTGGGCTACAGGAATCGTGTTCGCGCTATTTGTAGGCTTTGTCAGCTTTATGAGCGCTAGTTTAGTGCCGCCATTAGTAAATCAAACCCAGGCTTTTGCAACGCAGCTCCCTGGGCTTGTGCAGCAGGCGGAAAACTCCGACACCTACCTTTCCCGGGTTATTTCGGATTATGATCTGGTCAACCGCGCACATGATGTGCAAGACGACTTGATTGCCAACATTACAACCGGGAATGGTACGGCATTGGGCATTGTTGTCAGCATTTTTAGCGGACTTGCGGCTGCACTGACCATTCTGACCTTTACGTTCTTTATGTTGTTGGAAGGTCCACATTGGGTTCGTGTGTTGGGAAACTATG
>DASVGB010000100.1:0-8666 GCA_036379755.1 Candidatus Saccharimonadia bacterium
TCTTTTTCAGCAAGGATGATTTCGCGACGACCCCATTCGGCCAAACTGATATCGGCTACTTTGTAATCGGTTGAATTGATAGTCTTGGCCATATGATTCTCCTAATGTGTTGCGTTTTGTGTTGGGGGTAATGCTTGTGTAAAGTTTTTCTGATATCGCTCTGCGACTTCCTTAAAGCTGAAACTATGATTTTGGGTGCCGGTTTGTTCGATCGCGTAGGTAGCACAGGTCGCACCAAGTTGGCCGCAGATACGCAAGTCCCAACCGCGGCTATAGCCATATAAAAATCCTGCGCGGTAGCAATCGCCGGCCCCGGTTGGATCTACCACTTGTGTTGCTTTCACAATTTCAATATTCAACGGCTCTGGAACCGCACTGCCTTCAATAACCGAGCCGCCCTTTCCAAACGTGGTAATTACTACCGGCACGCTTTTTTTGATTGTGTCGGCATCGGTTTCGAGCCGGGCGGCCAGCATGCCCATTTCATACTCATTTACTATAACAATTGAGGCTGCCTTAATCCCTTCCTTCATATCTGCAGCCGGTAAGCTTGTGACCTGCTGGCCGACATCGTAGCACAAGCGGATGTTCCATTTTTGGCACTCACGCACTTGTCGAGCCATCGCAGCCGGATCATGCGGGGATACGAGCATCAGCGGACTCTGGTCTTTCCATGGTTCGATGCTTAATGACTCACTGTCAGACATGGCGCCGGGGTAAAAACCGGCGACTTGATTCTCTTCGCTGTCGGTAAACACCGTATAGGTAGCGGTGTGTAGGTCGCTGGTATGCACGGCAGTAATAGTAACTCCTGCGTGCGCTAGTTTTTCTAAATAAGCTGTAGCATCCTTGCCAGCCGATCCAAGCAAAATAGGGGAGTCCCCTAGGAGCGCGAGAGTATAGGCGATGTTTGCGCCAACGCCGCCATCGCTGTCGTTCAGGCTGTCAAGCAGGACTGATACCGAGAGGCTTTCGAGTTTTTCCGGACGAATAATCTCGCGGTAGCGGCCGGTAAAGCTCATAATGCGATCGATAGCGATCGATCCAGACACAATAATAGGAGTAGGTTTTTCCACTCCGATATGGTAGCAATCCTGGAGCTGCAATACAAATATAAGAAGGTTATGCTAAAGTAGAGCTAAACGTATCCTGCCATGGTTTATATATGACAAAAAATGATCTAAAGACAATCATAACCCCATCATTTTCGCAGATTCTGCTTTGCTTGCTCATAAGCATATGTATTACGAGTATTGCCTACTGGGAAACTCTCATTAATATCTTGGCGAGAAATACCCTCACTAGTACTACCTCCCTTTCCGCTAGCTTTATCGGCTATTTATCATCATTCGGTAAACTGCCATTTACTGGCAATCTTTTTATTATCCTCTTCTGGGGAATCCTAGCGATTTTGATTTACTGTATTGGTTTGGTGCTCGCAAATGTGTTGATCGATGTGCGCAATTCCGTGGTTGTTAAAACCAGATTTACCAAGCCTGCAGGAGGTCGTAATGTGGTTGGTCGGCTTATGGTTATGGCGATACAAGTTGTGGCTGTCGTTGTTTTTATTGGTGTGCTGGTAGCCTGCGGCTTGCTGGTGTTCCCGCTGTTTATTCAAATTGCAGGCATGGCCATATTGAGCGGATTAACGCTAGCGTCCAGCGTCTTGGTTGTTGGAGCAATTTGCGGTACCGCTCTCGCCTTATATGTGCTCTGGACGCTCGCGCAGCTCGTATTTACGCTGCTTTAATCTACCCATGCAATTGCCTAAGCGGTGCTTTCAGACGCGTTGGTTCGTAAGGTACTTTTTGCATTCAGACGTTAGTCACTTACCTCTGAATAACGTATAATGATGCGCATGCAGCCATTAGCATTATCAGCTGAAGGACAGCGGCTGATTCACGGTTTAACCGCCGCCAATACGGCCGAACATAAACCCGACTACGACAAGGTACATATTTCCGGCGTTGGGGGCCAACTGTACTTCGCTTATGAGCAATTGCGGAATGCCGCAGAGTATGGCGAACGGCATTTATTGGTCCGAAGGGCAATTGAGCGCTTTTTGTACCGCAACTGGCAGCTCCATGATCGACAGCCAACAAACGAAATGCCACTTGAACTTGTTTCGGAGCTAACTCATGCCCGCTACCTAAAAAATGATAGTATTCCGCGCAGTTCTGTGCGGACGATCGAAGAGATCATCCAGCGCTATACCAAGTTAGCGGAGGCTATCCGGCAGCATCATAAGGTACCTGGAGATAGGTTGAAGGTCTGGGTTTTTCAATCGGCTTCGGTTGAAATTGAGCACCAATTGGTTTCACACACACAGACCGATGCTTTTATTGACTTCGTTTATCATCACTATAAGCAGCATATTGATCCCAAGATATTCGACCAAGTTAACGAACATACAACCGAGGTGGTCTTGTATTGCGCCGTGCATCGAACGCTGTTCAAGTCGGATATTGCTACAACCAGATACTATGCCCTGGCTGCCCGTCTGCATCATGATGGCGCCGACACGCTAGCCTACTTTGTTACCTTAAACCAGGCGGTTGATCGACTGTACCAAGCACCGCTTACCAATCGTGTGGGACGCTTGGCTAATCGGTCGGGCGGTCCAATGCGGATTTTGCGCGAAGTAGTAATGTCCACCAACGCGCCGGAGCAATTACTTAGCAAGCATGATGAATTGATGTCCAGGGTGGCTCATGAGGCCGGGCAGCAGTATAAGCTTACGCGCAAACGGTTGAACGAGGGTATTGTTAGGAGCGTAATTTTTTTATTTATCACAAAGGTTTTGCTTGGAGTGGCAATTGAGGTACCATACGACCTTTTGGTGGTTGGCGCGGTTGCGTGGACGCCGTTAATTATGAATACCTTATTCCCGCCACTCTATATGGCAACGATTGGGTGGGGGATTCGCACTCCAGGTCGTCGGAACACGGAAATTATCCAGTCCCAGCTGAGCCGCATACTTTTTCAGACCGATGATCCGCCGATATGGTATCGTGTGCGCAAGCGGGTTACCTCCTCAGGTTTAAACACCGCTTTTAATTTTGTGTATGCGGTTGCTTTCCTGCTTTCATTCGGCGTGCTAATCTATCTGCTGAGCAGCCTTGGATTTAATATTGTGAACGGTGCTATTTTCTTTATCTTTCTTTCAATTGTTAGCTTTTTCGGGTTTCGTCTTTTGGAATCGGCTCGAGAACTCGAAGTCGTGGATCAGCGTAAAAGCTTGTTTAGCGTGGCACTCGATTTCTTTTACACGCCATTCATCCGCGTGGGCCATTGGCTTACCGATAAATATTCCCGGCTGAATGTTGTTACATTCGTAATGGACCTGGCAATTGAGCTGCCATTAAAAACCAGTCTCCGGGTTGTGCGCCAGTGGGCCGGTTTCATTCGCGATAAGCAGGAAGAGCTCTAAGGCCATCTGGCTGAGAGCGTTTTCGAAATTCGCAAAGTAAAGGTGCTGCCGGTACCGTACTTGGACGTTACAGTTATGCTGCCGTGGAGCAGCCGCGCAATCGTCTTCACTATATATAGGCCCAACCCGGTTCCAGCTACCTTGATGCTCAAGGCGTTATTGATGCGCGAGAATTTAACGAATAGCCGGGGCAGATCCTTATCGGCAATACCAACACCGGTATCCGTGACGGCTAAGATAATGTGCCCTTTTGATTGACCCAACTGTATATGGATGGTCCCTTTGCTAGGCGTGTACTTTGTGGCGTTGGCAATAAGGTTCTCCATGGCAGTGCGCAGACATCGCCGATCAGTAATGGTGGTCAATTTATCAGGTATTTCTAATTCAAGATGCTGTTGGTTTTCTGTAAGGCGCGGTTGCAATTCGGTTAAGACCTCATGAAGCAAGGCTACAACCTCAACCGGTTCGGGAAGCAGCTTGAGCTGCTTTGATTCAAGTTCAGCGACACACAGCAGGCCTTCAATAATCCGCAGCTGGCTTTCATTGCTGGTATTAAGCATTTCCAGATACTTGCGCTGTTTCGCGCTAAGCTTTCCGGTATAGTTGCCAAGCAACATACTGGTAAAGTTTTTTATAGCGGTCGGGTGTGTTCTCAGTTGGTGTGAGGCCAGGGCGATAAAGACTTCCTTGGAGTGTTCAAGTTCAATATCGCGCCGCATAACCTGTAAAAGAAATAATAATGCCGCAATGAGTACAATTCCCTCGATGCCGGCAATTATGAGAAGGTAGGTTGACCAAGGCATAGCGGAAAGTTGGTACACAAGCTTAATTACTAAAAGAATGATGCTTATACCAATTCCCGCAATGAGTACACCAACACCAAGACTCAGTAAAAGCTCAGCCTGCTGCCGGCGACTAAATTGGGCATTCGAGAAAAGTTTCATATCTTTAGCTTAACTGAGAACTGCCAAGGCTTCCAGATGTAGAGTTCCCGGGTAAAAATCAAAACCTATTAATGAGGTGCACCGATAGGTTGGCAGCAAGCGCGCAATGTCTCTGGCTTGGGTAACCGGATTACAAGAAAGATAGATTATTTGCTTGGGATGAGCTTCCAGTAACCATCGAATCACTCTAGGATGCAAGCCAGCCCTAGGAGGATCTACAATTACGCAGTCGACGTTGTTTAGCAGGGTGCTGTTCATATGCTCAGCCGCTACAGCTTCAGCTGAATAGGAGGAGATCGCGTTAGCCCGAGCGTTGCGTTCGGCGAATGCTACGGCTTCGGTATGAACTTCGATGCCCTGTACAGATACGCCTTGCGCTGCCAGCGGCAACCCAATTGCGCCGACACCACTGTAAAGCTCAATTATTCGACTTGAAGGAACTATCACTTTTGTTATATATTCCAAGGATTTTTCAAAAACCGGTATGTTTGATTGGAAAAATGCACTATGAGGATACGCTAGGTCGACACCGGCTATCGTTTCAGTGACGTAGCTATTTCCAGATTGATATTCGATTTTTCCGGACGCTCCCGATCCGGGCAACGGGCTTGCAACCAGGAAGCTTCCGAGCTTCTTGGCGGTGATAGTTTTCCAGCTGGCGTTAACAGCTGTTGTGAGTATGGTGAGCATTTGGCCTGTGCTGGGGGCGTACCGGACGGTGATAGTTGCCGGCTCAACCTGAAAGTCACCGTCATTAAGCTGAATAAGCAGATTGCGGGCGGCTTGATTCATGGACGAGTCTCCGAGTGCACATCCCTCAGGTAGCGCAATGAATTCATCCCATGATCCGCGGGCATGAAAAGCCAGCTGGAGTTGGCCGTCAATTCGGGCAACACTAAAATCGAGGCGGTTTCGGTATCCCAGCCGGGCAGGTGAGGGGACAAATTCGTTGATTGGAACGGAGAGATGCTGCTGTGCATAAGCATCTCCGAGCATTGCTCGTTTTAGTTCGAGTTGGTAGGTATATTCAACGCCTTGCCAAGGCGAACACACAAGACAATGGTCCTCTGCTATTAGGTTCCGCTTAGCTGAGGGCTCAATAATGTCATGCAAAACCGCTTCAGCGTACCTCTTGCGCTGTTTGCGAATTCCAACCCGAGCCAGTTCGCCGGGTAGCGGACCAATGGCGAATACGGCACGGCCGTCTGCTAAGCGGCCCATGGCCTTTCCCTCAGGAACGATCTTTTCAAACCGGATAAGCTGACTCATTTAGGTATTATACCTGGTCGGTAATGCTTGGTGATTCTGCTACTATGAAGTGACTTATGGCATTTTCTTTTCATATACATCAAACGGACGGAGCTTCCCGGCGCGGCACCATTACTACTCCCCACGGCCCGATCGAAACACCCGCCTTTATTCCGGTGGGCACTCAAGCCGCGGTGAAAACCTTGGATGCCCATGATCTCCAACAGCTGAAACTGCCGGCGGTTTTGGCTAACACCTATCATTTATATTTACGTCCGGGCGTTGAGATTGTGGAGCGGCACGGAGGGTTGCACGCTTTCATGCAGTGGGACGGCCCAACCTTTACCGATAGCGGCGGGTTTCAGGTCTTTTCTTTGGGTTTTGGCTTGTCTCATGGCGTAGGGAAGATTAGTACGATTTTTCCTGATGAGGCTGCGGCTAGTCAGGCGAAAGCTGTTTCAAAGCCAAAATTAATGAAGGTGGATGACGATGGGGTTAGTTTTCGCTCGCATATTGATGGTTCCCCCCACCGCTTTACCGCCGAATCCTCAATTGGGCTGCAACAGCAAATTGGGGCCGATATTATCCTGGCATTTGATGAATGCACCTCCCCATTGCATGATGAGCGTTATACCGTCCGCGCGCTCGAGCGTACGCATGCATGGGCAAAACGCAGCTTGTCGGCATGGAGTAATCGTTCGGAGCAGGCACTGTATGGGATTGTTCAAGGCGGCGCCTACAAAACCCTGCGGCTTGAGAGCGCAGCGTTTATTAATAATCTGGATTTTCCAGGACATGCGATTGGCGGCTCGCTTGGTCGGAGTAAGCAGGATATGTATGACATATTGGAGTGGACTACCCCTCAGCTAGATGCGCGCAAACCGCGGCACTTGCTGGGAATTGGTGAAATCGAGGATTTGTTCGCCGGCGCAGCCCGCGGTATGGATACCTTTGATTGTGTTGCGCCGACTCGGATAGCCCGTAACGGGGCCGTGTATATTTCTCCTGCAGCCGGAGGCTCCCTAGCTACTAGGTTCCGCTTGAATATTTCCGCCGCTCAATACGCAGATGACTCAAATCCCATTGATCCCACATGCGAATGCCAGGTATGTCAAACCTATAGCCGGGCCTACCTAAGGCACTTGTTTAACACCCATGAGCTGCTGTCAATGCGCCTTGCTACCATCCACAACCTGTATTTCGTCGGACGTTTGATGGAGCACATACGGAAGGCAATTGAGCAACGCGAGCTCACGGAGCTGGCCAAGCAATGGGGTGTTGCCCGCCTCCTGCCTCACTAAGCGTGCTAGAGTAGCTGTATGAGCAGAAAGCAGCATCACCGCAGCTATATTTTGCAGACAATCCAGCCTGGACTCGTGGGTCTTATGGACGGTTCGGTATCAACCCTGGCGCCCATTTTTGCCGCAGCCTTTGCCACCCAAGATTCGCACATAGCGTTCCTGGTAGGGCTGTCGGCTTCAACCGGAGCTGGCATCAGTATGGCATTCGCCGAGGCCTTGTCGGATGATGGTAAGATATCCGGACGGGGTTCTCCCTGGAGGCGTGGTGTGATCATGGGCGTAATGACGTTCCTGGGCGGAATTTTTCACACACTACCCTTTCTTCTATCAGATATTCACGTTGCGCTTATAGCAGCCTACGCTGTTGTAGGGGTTGAGCTGGTTACGATAGCGTATATCCGCTATCGGTACTTCAGCATGAGTTTTTGGTACTCCTGCCTGCAGGTGATTGTTGGGGGAGCATTGGTTTTTGCCGCTGGTGTTTTGATTGGTGAGTCTTAGGCGTTCAATAATTCATCAATAACCGCCATAATTTCAATGGCTCGTTCGGTGTTAACCGGCAAAATAGTTTTGCCGTAGGTTTCAACGACGCTGTCATCATGCCGGACAATGAGGTGTATGAACTGTTTGCGTTGCTTGTCATTAATGGTGACTTCATGCTTCCATTCAAAATCCGGAGGGGTGTCGGCAGTGGTCGTATTAACCTCCACCCGTCCGCCACCTTCAAGCGGATGTGCGGCGCTGGTATATACAACGCGATCGGGTAGCTCGTAGTACTCACCAGTAACCTCTATAACAGGGTGTGTGGCGGAAAATTGCTCCGCAAAGGTAATAAAGGATGTAGAAATCATTGAAGGTCCATTTTTCAGCAGCATACGTTAGTACGTAGTATAACAAAACCCACACCTTAAGCACGAGCGCTTTAGAGCTTGCTAAAGCCATAAATAGATGGTATAGTGCGTGGTTAGTTATGAATATCTCCCATTTTAGCCAACAGCACCCCTACGCATATCGCCGATTATTAGTTATCGCCAGTATTGCTATGACTCTGTCTGGTCTTCAATCCATGTTAACCGCGGATAAGCCGGTGGTGTTTGCTGTGGGCTCTCTGGCTTTATCGGTCCCGCATGCTCCCGCCGGCAATACTCAAGAAAAGCCCAAAACGGTTTCACAACCAACATCGTTCGGCGGGCTGACTCGCCTTCCAGGTAAAGATGGCAGCGGCACCCAGCCAGCTCCCGCAATGCTAGCCTCGGCCTCATCGGGCGTAGGTAATGATATGCGCCAGTTGGGCCGGATCATGAGTGCTGCCCGCTTTGGAGATAGCCATTGGCCCGCGCTCAATAACTTATGGACTCGGGAATCCAATTGGAATCCCGCTGCCCGCAATCCGAGCAGTGGGGCCTGCGGTATACCTCAGGCTTTGCCGTGTTCCAAGATTCCAGATATGAGTCCGGCTGGCCAACTTACCTGGGGACTTACCTATATTGAGCGGCGGTACGGTAATCCTTCCAACGCCTGGCAGTTCTGGCTTAGCCATCATTGGTATTAAAGACTGGTAGTGAGCCAGCGCCGTAGCAAGCTTTGTCGGCTGCGGCGATAATACCAGGCAGAAAGCACTATCCCGCTTACTCCAATTAATCCGGTGAGAGCTGAGCCGGTTTGTGGCAGAGGTGCCTTGGTGGCGACAGGCGTGGGAACCGGCACCGGCGTCGGAACCGGTACGGGAGTGGGAACCGGTAC
>DASVGB010000101.1:0-4716 GCA_036379755.1 Candidatus Saccharimonadia bacterium
GGACAGGCTGGCAGAAATAGATCGCGAACGCATACAAACCAACCCGCTGCGCATACTCGATTCTAAAGAAAAGGCTACGCAAAAGGTTATTGCGAAAGCTCCAAGCATTCTAGATTTCCTGTCGGAAGCCAGTACCTCTCACTTTCAAAGTGTTCGCGAATATCTCGATCAGGTTGATATTGCCTATGACATAAATCCTCAGCTAGTCCGCGGTCTCGATTACTATACGCACACGGTATTTGAAATCTATGGTGATCGTGAAGGCTCGCAAAGCAGTTTGGGTGGCGGCGGTCGGTATGATAGCTTGGTTGAACAGCTGGGTGGCGCATCTACACCGGCAGCTGGATTTGGGATTGGCTTGGAGCGCATCATCCTAGAGCTTGATGCCGAAGGGGTCACTATTCCCGAACCGAAGCCAGTTAACGTGTATGTTGCTAGCTTGGGCGAGCCGGCTCGCTTAGCGGCCTTCGGCTTAATTGAGCGGCTGCTTGATGCCGGGGTCGGGGCGGTGGGTGCTGTTGATAAAGACGGTATTGGCGCCCAACTGGAGCGTGCCAACCGCTTGGATGTGCCGCTGGCTATTATTATCGGGCAAAAGGAAGTACAGGAAGAAACCTTGATTGTGCGCGATATGCGCTCGGGTGCGCAGGAAATGATTCCGCTAACATCTATCGTGAAAGAGCTTCAGGACCGGTTTGCATAGGACTTCATCAGTTCCTGGATTTTGCCTTCTGCGCTTCACCGGCGCATACTAGAATGACTAACTGAGGAGTTGCGACCATGGAATGGTATATAATTGGTCTAATTATTCTTCTGCTTTTCTTTAGTGTCAGGATTGTACAGCAGTACGAACGGGGGGTAGTTTTCCGCCTCGGCAGGGTACAGGGCGGCGTGCGCCAGCCAGGGTTACGGTTTATCATTCCGATTATCGACCAAATGCGCAAAGTGAATATGCGCATTCAAACCATGCCGGTACAATCGCAGAATATTATTACTCGAGACAATGTTTCAATTGGCGTTTCCGCGGTAGCTTACTATCTGATTGGTGACCCGGTGAAGTCGATTGTGGCGATTGATAATGTAATCATCGCTATCAATCAAATTGCTCAAACTACCGTTCGAAATATTGTCGGCCAATCGGCGCTTGATGAGGTGCTAAGCGATACTGAAAAGATTAACATTGCCATTAAAAAGATTCTTGATGCCCAAACCGAAAATTGGGGCGTTGTGATTAGTGTTGTTGAACTTAAGGATATTCAGCTGCCCGAAACCATGCAACGGGCAATGGCCAGGCAGGCTGAAGCCGAGCGTGAAAAGCGGGCCAAAGTCATTGCCGCCGAAGGGGAGTTCTTAAGTGCCGCCAAGCTAGGCGATGCAGCAGATATTATTGCCGCCCATCCAATTGCCTTACAATTGCGAAACCTACAAGTTTTAGGTGAGATTGCTACTGAAAAGAACTCAACGATTATTTTCCCAAGTCAGCTTATGAATTCGGTTCAAGAAATAAAAGAATTTGTCCTTTCCGAGAAGCCAACAAAGCGCTAGGGGCTAGGGTATGGGTCTGTATGATTTTTTAATTACGGCTTTCCATCAGTTCGTCAGGATTTTCCCTGAATCCCTGCAGTGGGTGGCTGCACTGCTCATTTTGATCGGCTTGATTGGCTTGCTGGCCACTTTGGTTCGCCAGCATATCTTATTTATCTTGGTGGTGATTTTGCTTCTGCCGTTTTTGATTCCGGTAGCCGGAGAAGTGATCGCCGATATTTTTGCCTTCATTCGCTATCTCGTAGACTTCATCCGGCACATCTTTTTCGGAGTAATAATTGCCACCTAAAAACCACCCGGAAGGGGTGGTTTTTAGGTTACAGCAAGCCTAAGCGGCGTGCACAGGACGGCCAAGGGGTAAAACCGCGTCGAGCGACGTCGGCGTGAGCCTTTTCATCCTGGACGGCTGCCGGAGCCAGGTCGGCCCGGGCGTAACCGCCGTAGTTGTTCCAAGTGCTAATACTGTACTGGTATGCACCGTAATAGCCGTTGCCGGAGTTACGGTCATAGATACCACCGGCTTCACAATAGCGAAGCTGGGCAAAGGCATCATCTCCAACTGGAGCGGTTACCGATTTAGCAGCACTCTTCCGAGCGGCTTGAGCGGCAACCCGGGCAGCTTCGGCTGATTGTTTAGCCCGCAGGGGCTGTAATACATCAGTGTCGAAGTCAGGCTGAGCCGGGGTAATGGAACGAATAGCCTGGACTTGGGTGGTATCTAATACTATCTGGTAAGGAGCGGTTGTTGACTGAGCGTTCACGGTGGTGATCAGGTTCAGCGGTAATGCTGTGGCCATTTGCACCGGGGTGCTGAGAAGGATAAAAATCCATACATTCAGCTTGTGTAGGTTATACATGGGATAAGAAAGAAACTCCTTTCACCCATTCACGCACTCTGGTATTGAGTCGTAAGGACATCACTCTGCGGCTTTCATTACTGAAATACCCGTGTTTAGAAGCTGCCCTTAGTATCAAAAAATCCTGCACATAAGGCAGGAAATTTGACACGAACATTACTATATCAAATATATCTTGTTTTGTCAAGCATATTATTCTACTTTTGAGATGACAATTTCAGATATGAATGCGTTCGTGTGGCCCCAATTAGTGCCAGATTGGGCACAAAATAGGCACAAATGTGGCACAAATCCGTGCGGCATGGGCAGATATACTTATACATTCCAAAAATCAGGTTTAAAATGCTTGCATACCACTTATGCTTGGAGTACGGTTAAGGTAAGCCAATCGTCCAACGTACGAAGGAGTTATTTCACATGAAGGGCAACGTAGCGCTCAGAATTGTCGGTTCGTCCGTGGTCTTCGCGGAGGACTGCCTGAACGAAGCAGAGGCGAACTACGGCACGCATTTCCCGGACCCCGCCGATGTGGCGGTTCTGGTCGAGGCGATGCGAGCCGAGCTCGAAGCGCAGGTGCCTCTGCGACAGGTTCTCGCGATGCATGCCTCGGACATCGACGACATCGTCCACGAGGGCCAGCCGTTCAAGGTCGAGCTGATCGAGTCCGCACGGGCCAAGGTCGCTTGTCACGAGCGGCGCCGGTTCGCCCAGCAAGCGCGGGTGAAAGCCCGCCTGCTGACAGCCGTCGCCTAATCGGCATGCTGCCTCGCCTGTTTCGCCCGCCACGGGCAGCGTTCGGGTCATCTCTCGAGTGCTCACGCCCGCCGCCTGAAGCTCTGTCGCATTGACAACTTCGGGCCTGTCCCAGGCATACGGCAACCGCCGCCTCCTTTTCCTCGGATGTGCTTTCGAGGTCTGGGAGGCGGTACCCGCCGCGGCATCCCTCTTTTCTACTTAGGAGGGGTGCCACCAGCGCCCTTCCATCTCGCATGGCGGGGCGTTTTGCTGTCTGCTACTATAGTCCTATGCAAACCGACTGTTTATTCTGCAAACTCTCCCGCGATGGCGGAACGGTAATCTGGCACAATGATGATTTTGCAGCCATCAAGGACATCAATCCAAAAGCGCCGCTGCATTTGTTGATTATGCCGAAACAGCACGTGGAAAATTTTGACCAATTAGAGGTCGGTATGGCACCCGGGTTAGTGGCGGCTATTCGAGAAGTAGCCCGGCAGGAAGGAGTCTCTGGTGCTTATAACATGAAGATCAATGTCGGCCGGGCAGCCGGGCAGGAGATAGACCACTTGCATGTTCATTTACTCGCAAATAAGGAAGGGTTGTCTGTAAAGCCATAATCGAGTACACTTACCTAGTTAATGCTACGAAGGGAAGGTGATGTAACTTGCTTCAAGTAACACGCAAGGACGATCGAGAATCGCTCGAAAACATGCTGCGGCGCTTCAATAAGAAAGTGCAGCAATCCGGTGTCTTAGGAGTGGCTCGGCGGAAACGCCAGTTTGAAAAGCCGCTCACTAAGCGCGCCCAGCGTGAGATTGCGATTCGTAAAGCCACCCGCAAAGCTGTAAAAGCCCGTCAGGCGCTGTATCGCTAAGATGGCCCTCCGAGATACTATCAACCAGAACCTAACCGCTTCGATGAAGGAGGGTGATGCTTTGCATACCGGTGTGCTTCGGATGCTTAAGAGCTCTCTTCAGATGGAGCAGATAAAGCTTGGGCATGAGTTAACCGAGGCCGAGGTGCTTAAGGTACTCCAACGCGAAGCGAAACAACGCAAGGAAGCAATTATTCAATATGAGCAAGGTGGACGCGATGATCTGGTGGCCGGTGAGAACCAGGAGCTAGAGATTATTGAAGCCTATCTTCCTAAGCAAATGGATGATGCTGAGCTTGAAGCTGTGGTTAAGGCTGTTATCAGCGAAACCGGAGCCAAGGACATAACCCAACTGGGTGTTGTGATGAGCGCGGTAATGCAGCGCACTGAAGGCCGCGCTGATGGAGCCAAGGTAGCTCAGTATGTACGGCAAAGCCTGGGTAGCTAAATGCTGGCACTGGCTTTTATCAATCAGTGGCCTCCCGATTGGCAACGAGCAGTTGAGCAAGTATTTGCCAGCTTGCAGGCGCAGGTTGGCCGCGAGCTGCCAAGTGGTACGATACATTTGAAATTGGTAAATGACGCCGAGATTGCCGCGCTGAATCAGCAATCAACCGGACAAAACTATGCCACAGATGTTCTTACCTTTAACTATCAAGAGGGTGCCGATGATACCTACGGTGAACTGGCCGATATTGTCAT
>DASVGB010000102.1:0-5092 GCA_036379755.1 Candidatus Saccharimonadia bacterium
AATGACGACTAAAAATAAAGCTGCTTTTGCTGAAGGCTGTTGTTTTTGCATCAAAATCATAACTCGCCGCATCACCGGGAGTCTCCGCCGGTTTTAGCATCATGAACTTCAATAACTCCATTGGTGGTGGGATTAAGGTAGTCATGGTAGGTGAAGCTGCCGGATTTTGTAAAAGCATACGAGTAGGTTTGTGCGTTTAAAAGAATTTCCGACTTAAGCCCGGGTAGGCTATCACCCGTGGGATGAGGGTTTGATTGGAGTTGATGCGGGTTAGCGTCGGCATTTTTCCAAACAACTTTGGTACCAGTGGCGATGCTTAACGTAGATGGAATAAACCCAGTTGGAGTTATGGTAACTATAGCTAGTTTTACGGGAGGCTCGGTTATTGCCTTAGGGGTAGAGGCTGTAAAATACGCATACATGAGCAGCCCGGCTACCAATACTATGCCGAAAGCTATGTTTATGGGAGTTGCTGGATTTTTAAATGTAATTGTATTGATGCTTTTTTTCTCGGGCATGTCACGTTGTAGATTTATAGTGCTTATGGTTAAAGGTAATGGTGGGATTAACGCCTGTCAACTGCTTTCTTTATAAAATTTCAATAAAGTTTTATTAATTGAGACCTTCGGCATGCAAATCCAGATATGATTAAGCTTCCAGCGCGGAACCAATTAAACTGGTGAAGCAGCTTAGTTTGCGCTTTGAATCGTATACGCGCCGTTGGGCGCTTGCATATCTTTGGTATTATCAAGTGTTGCAGATAGCGTGTAGGTCTGACGATCGGCAGCCACCTTATAGACATATATATGCGCTCCATTATTAGCGGGGTCTGCTGGCAGCTGCTTCATATAGGGTGTTGGGCCGGTCGTTAAATGGCTCCTGAGCTCTGTATAGCTCTTAGCGGCTGGATAGGCATTATTGTCGTTATAGTATGTTTCAAGGGCGACCTTAACGTTGCGGAGATCACTCTTACGTTGCGCATCGGCGGAAGAAGAACCTTCACCACCAGTGCCGGTACTTTCAGCACCGAAGAGGTCAAATAGTTTTGCATCTTTCGGCTCGACTATGGAAACCGACTTGTTATAGGCTTTGGTGTCTATAGTCAGCGTGGTTGTGCTCTTATCCTCACCTTTGCTGACAATTTTAGCCTCGAGGCGGTCAAAGTCCTTTCCCCGCCACATTTCATAGGTGACTTCGAGATTTTTGATATCCTCCTTGCCAAAATCAATCTTGCATTCTGCCGGAAGCTCTTTGTTCACCTCCTTTAAATGCGCAACGAGCTTATCGAGGTCAACTGTGCCTTTATAGTGTGAGGTCATATGGCCATCGATGGTTTCATACAGACCAACCCGGCTGGTATCCTTGAGCGGTACATCTTTGGGCAGTGTAACGCCCATAAAGCTTCCTGACTTCGTACGCGTCTGTTTGCATTTATCTTTAGAGGTATCCTCGCTAAGCGGGTACTTATACCACGACGTACCAAGCTGTAAGCCGAAACCGCTTAAAAAGTCGCTGTTGCTTAGTTTGAAGTAAATGGTTTTTGGAACGGTAATCATATCAGCCGCGATTTTAAACTGGCCAAGAGCTATTTTAAAGGCGTTAGCGCTTTTTGGTTTATCCTCGTCGGTAACATCATAGCTACCGGTTGCGCTAACGGTTATTTTATCCCCCAGAAAACTGGCACTGCCGGCTTGGCTTTTATAGGAAATGTTGGCGCTATACTGACCGGTTTTAGCATCAATCATTTTCTCGAACAATGCCGTCGGGGCATGCAATGGGTCGTACCAAAACAGTTTTGCAGCAGAAACCCCAACTCCACCCCCTAGCAAAATAATTACACCAAGAACAATAAGAATTTTCCGACTCGGCTTGCGCGACGGCACATCTGGAAGTAAACGAGCCGGCATCACACTGCTTGTCGGCGATGTAGTTGGTGAAGGTTTTGCTACAGGAGTTTGTGGCGGCATGTCGTCGCCAGGAGATGGTGCCGTAGCAGGCGGAACTGGTGGCTGTATCGATGGCGAAGTATTTGACGTATCGCTGTTCTCGGATTGATCCATGCCTTTAAGTAAAGCACATACTACTTATGCTTAGCAAATGCTACCCCCACTCAATGGTAGTTGGCGGCTTATCAGATATTCGATACACTACCGCACCTACTTCCGGCACCTCATTCGTAATCCGTTGCGAGACGTGGCGTAAGAAATCGTACGATAATTCGGCCCACTGGGCAGTGAACCCGTTCACGCTCCAAACCGCCCATAACGCCACGATGATACCGCTGGTTGCATCGTCTCCCTTGCTACCGGTCGTTACAGACCGCGTTACCACCGCACCCGCCTGCCAGACGCCTTCATACATATTCCACTTGCGTAGTTCTTCTATATAGATACCATCAACCTGCCTGGCTATATGTAGATTTTCGGCTGTTACTTCTCCTTCAATCCGAACCACCAGTCCCGGGCCGGGAAACGGATGACGAATTAACAGTTCCTCGGGGACACCGAGTAGACGGCCGATGCTGCGTGCGCTATCTTTCACGCTATCGGCCAACGGAGCCAGCTCAGGAATACTAAAATTCAATCCCGTATTATGATGCAGTTTAATCTGAGCTTTATGAGCACCGGTCTGGTGGCCGCCACCGCTTTCGCTAATGTCAGTATAGAGCGTTCCTTGAGCAATAAAGTCCGCGCCAAACTCCTTCGCCTCATGCTCTAGCACCGCCTTATAAATGCCGCGCATAGCTACCCGTTTATCAGCCATAGCTTCATGGCCTTTCAACGCCTCTAAAAAACGATCGGTAGCGTCAATGATTTCAACTTCAATCCAGTCTTGAGAGCCAAAATACTCCAGTACGTGGTGCTCATCGTCTGGGCGATCTATCCCCTTGATATAAATGCCCCGAACCTGGCCGGGCTGCAATGCATGTTTAAGGATATAGGTGACCACCGAGGAATCTGAGCCGCCGGAAAGAGCCAGTAGCACCTTGCCATCTTTAACGGTATGCTGCACCGCTTCAACCTTGTGCTTGGCGATATCGGCTGCTGGGTATACATCGCGAGCACCGCAAATTACAAAGCAAAAATTATGAAAAATATCAGCGCCAAACTCGGTTTCGGTTACCTCGGGATGAAACTGCACGCCCCATAAGTGCTCATGCCGGCCTGCCGAAACGGGAGCATGATCGGTACTGGCCAAAACCTCTATCTGATCGCCTGGTTCGATTCTATCGCCGTGGCTTTCCAGTACCGGCATGGTATCGGGTAGCCCCTTGAACAGCTCACTGGGATTACTAACCGTAAGCAGATGTGCCCCGAACTCGCGTTTTGTTGCAGCCGCTACGGTTGTGCCAATATGTCGTGCCCACACCTGGAATCCTAAACATATGCCTAAAACCGGTATGCCCAAATCAAAAATGTGTCCATCTAGGGGAGGTGGATCGCTATGAGCAGAAACCGGGCCACCCGAAAGGATAATACCCAGCGGTTTCAGCTTTCTGATGTCTTCAGCTGTAACGTGCGCCGGATCAGCCACTAAACAGTAGAGGCCCTGCTTTTCTAAATGCTGCTTTATGAGATGGTCAAACTGGCTTCCCAGCGAAAAAAGTATAAACACTTCGTTCGTCTTGCGCAGCTGCTTTTCCTTTGTTATTTCGTCAAGAACCTCGGGAGTAACAGCTGTCAGGGTTTGAATCATACCTCTAGCTTATCAAGATACGCCCGGCTTTCACAAATAATTGCGCGCACGATACAAATACTTCTTCTATAATTGCCTACTATGCATGCTGATATCATTCGATTAGATGATATCAGACGATATGTGTAGGCAAGGGAAGAACGTATTTGTGTCAGTTAGTATTAATAGCGTGCGAAGTGAGCGAAGGCCTTGTTGGCTTCAGCCATCTTGTGGGTGTCATCCCGTTTCTTGATAGCATCACCTTGGTTGTTATAAGCATCCATGAATTCTTGAGCAAGGACTTTATCAAACGAACGCCCGGACTTGTTGTGGGCAGCAGCTAAAATCCAGATCATCGCGAGATGAATCTTGCGATCACCGCGAACTTCCATGGGTACCTGGTAGGTAGCACCTCCTACCCGCTTGGCCCGGACTTGGACTTGGGGTGAGACATTCTTAATCGCCGTTTCAAACACTTCCAGCGGTTCGGTTTTAAGTTTCGCCTCAATCTCATCCATTGCGCTATACATCAGTCGTTCGGCTAACCGCTTTTTGCCGCTATGCATGATTTTGTTAATCATCTTTGCGACCAGTACATTATTAAACCGGATGTCTGGGGTGATATCCCGACTAAGGTCTTTTGTCTTCTTGCGTGGCATGAATCGTTTCTCCTTTGATACTACCCGTGGCCCCGAAACATACCGGGCGGGTCGTCATGCTTAATTGTTATTTACTAGCTTTTTTAGCGCCGTACTTACTACGTCCCTGCTTACGATTAGCAACACCGGCAGTGTCTAAGGCACCGCGAACAATGGTATAGCGTACATTGGCTAAATCCTTCGGGCCGCGGCCTTGCAGTAAGACCACGCTGTGTTCCTGTAGGTTGTGGCCAATGCCAGGTATGTAGGCCGTGACTTCCATACCGTTGGTCAACCGCACACGCGCTACCTTACGCAAAGCCGAGTTTGGCTTACGTGGTGTAGCCGTAGAAACCTTAGTACAAACCCCTCGCTTCAATGGCGCAGACTTTTCATAACTGCGGCCTTTGAGCGAGTTAAGCGTGCGCCCAAGAGCCGGGGTCTTCGACTTGCGGCCTTTGGCACTGCGGGGCTTACGAATGAGTTGGTTGATTGTGGGCATAGATTTCTTGGTTAGATGTTAGTTGATTTAATCAGATTCAGGGGGTGAAGTCAACGATCGGCCTGCTGGAGCAGCCACGGCAACCGGCTGTTTTGCATCAGCCTCGGCTTTACGGAAACCGGTACCGACTGGTGTTAACCGACCGATGATCACGTTTTCTTTCAAACCGCGGAGCTTATCAACCTTGCCGCGGATAGCAGCACCAATCAGCACCCTAGAGGTGTCTTGGAAACTAGCCGCACTCAAGTAAGAGTCGGAGGACAGGGAAATCTTGGTA
>DASVGB010000103.1:0-3835 GCA_036379755.1 Candidatus Saccharimonadia bacterium
CTGCATCCGGAATCTGGGCAACATTAGAAATCACTATCATAAAATCGGCCGAAGCTTCGATTGCCAGCGTATTTAGCGGGCCAATATGAGCATCGGATAGGGTGGAGAGCGACATACCAAGCATTATACCGCCGATTGGTATTTTTTTCCCCAATACTCAAATCTGAGTACTGTTGTACTCAATTCGTACACACATTCGAGTATGATTTGAGTATTTTGATACTCAAATAGTAGTATCAAAAAAAATTAAGCTTCTTCCCCTGCTAAAATAGAGGCAATGACTGATTTATTGAGCAGTTTAAATGAACCGCAGCGCGAAGCTGTGCTAACAACTGATGGTCCGGTTTTAATGCTAGCTGGAGCCGGCAGCGGTAAAACCAAAGCGCTGACCCATCGGATTGCCTACTTGGTTGCCGAGAAAAAGGTTCGGCCCTCCAACATTTTAGCGGTTACTTTTACCAATAAGGCTGCCGGGGAAATGCGCGCCCGCGTGCTGCGGCTGCTTGGACGCGGCAGTGATGAGCGCCAGTATTTTCCATATGTGGGAACATTTCATGCTATTTCCTGCCGGATGTTGCGCCGCGACTATAAAGAAGCCGGACTTACATCCAGTTTCACTATTTTTGACATGGCCGATAGCCTGAGCGCTATTAAGCAGGCAATGCGTCAAATCGGCATTGATGAAAAGCGCTTTACACCCAGCTTGATAGCAAATTTGATATCAAGCGCAAAAAATCAGTTGATTGGCCCAGATCGCTATGCCGGGTATGCCAAGGGAGACGCTCAGGAAGCAGCCGCTAAAGTCTACCCGGGTTACCAGAGAATTCTGACCGAAGCCAATGCGGTGGATTTTGATGACATTATTATGAAAACAGTGCTTCTCTTACGTAATCCCGAGGTGCTAGCGCGTTGGCAGGAGCAGTTCCATTATATTTTGATTGATGAGTATCAGGACACTAACTATGCCCAATACCAATTGGCAAAATTGCTCGCAGCCAAACATCGCAACCTCTGCGTGGTTGGCGATGACTGGCAGGCAATCTATTCGTGGCGGGGGGCTAACTTTCAAAATATTCTCGATTTTGAGAAGGATTATCCTCAGGCCAAGGTAGTAAAGCTGGAGCAGAATTATCGTTCAAGCAAAAATATTCTGGACGCTGCTCACAGTGTTATCAGTAAGAACCAGGTTCGTTCAAGCAAAAAGCTCTGGACCGATGCCGCTGAAGGTGCTGGCATTAAGGTAGTAACGGCGTACGATCAACAGCAGGAAGGCGACATCATCGCTATGGCGATAGAGCGGCTAATGCGTGAAAGCCATGCACTGCAACGGGCTGCCAGTAGCATCATTCCCAACTTACAGCTCAGTGATTTTGCAGTCCTCTACCGTATGACGGCTCAATCGCGCGCTCTGGAAGAGGCTTTTTTGCGCCATAACGTACCGTACAAAATTGTTGGCGGCACGCGTTTTTATGAGCGTAAAGAAATTAAAGATGTGTTGGCTTATATGCGATTCATTAGCAATCCGGATGACATTATTAGTTTTGGCCGTATTATTAACGTGCCGGCTCGTGGTCTCGGCGACCGCAGTTTGGAACGCTTATTGGACTATGGCCGGCAGAACGGGTTATCGCTGATGGACACGCTCCAGTCGGCCGGTTTAATTGAAGTGCTAACTCCGAGGGCTCGCACCGCTATACTCAATTTCCATACGCTCATTTCGGGCTTCCAGGAAAAGGTTGATGTATTACCGGTGCCGGAGTTGCTTCAGCAACTCGTAACTCGAAGCGGTTATTTGACTGCCTTGGATGATGGCAGCGTCTTAGCCGGCGACCGCATTGAAAACGTGAAGGAGCTCCTAAGCGTTGCGGCTGACTATGAAGGCATGAATCTGGGTGAATTTTTGGAGGAGATCGCTTTAGTTAGCGACCTTGATAATTATTCGACCGAATCAAATGCCGTAACTTTAATGACGTTGCATGCCGCGAAGGGCCTGGAGTTTCCGGTGGTCTTTATGCCGGGGATGGAGGAAGGAATTTTTCCGCATAACCGCAGCTTGGCTCAAGCTTCCGAAATGGAGGAGGAGCGACGCTTGTGTTACGTAGGCATGACACGGGCCAAGCAAGAGCTGTACTTGCTGCATGCCCAGTCGCGGCTACTGCACGGCCAAATCCAGCGCAATGTGCCCTCCCGCTTTTTGGGCGATTTACCGCCGGAAGTACAGGATGAAGCTAATTCATTGATCGCAGCACCGTCTACCGTGATTCCTTCCAGCTGGGGCCAGGTTGAAGCGGTGCCTGAGCTAGCGCCGGAGAAAATTGATTTGCATCCCGGCGATAAAATTCGGCATGCAAAGTTTGGCGACGGAATTGTAACTCATGTTCACGGAGACGACCTAACCGCTGCGTTTGAAGGCGTGGGCACCAAGCACCTAAGCTTGTCTTTTGCGCCGGTTGAAAAGCTTTAGCGGCGAGTTGTCAGCGCGATTTTGTGGCTCGAATGGCGGCGAAAATGAATATCAGCACCATCAATGCGGCATACCATAGCAGGTTTGAGTCGAAGGTGGACAGTGGTTTTTGAGTAAGCTTAGGTTCTGCAACCGACTTCGCGGGCTGGGTTTCTAATGATGGGTTGGTGGAGCTATGTGTAACCGGGCCAATCGCCTTCATGGTGTAGCGCCCGCCAAATTGATTGGTGTCCCAAATGGTACGGTTGGTAGTCGACTCTTCGATTGAAGAGGTGGGAGCAAAGCTAATAACAGCGTTGCCGGATTTAGCCAGTACTTTAAAGGTTACCGATCCAACCAGCTGGCTGCCCGTTAGCGCGGTTTGCTGTTTTGTTCGGACAATACTAACTTTGCCATCACCACCCGTCTCAATGGCTTTCCTATCGAAAGCGCTTGATCGGGTATCGATACCAACAAGTTCAAGCAGGGCAGGGTTGTAGATGAGGTCAGCTTGGACGGCATTCACGTCGGCAGCACCGCTATCCACAGTAACGGCAATGGTGTAAGTACTGCCAACAACATAGCTGCCGGTGGAGGGAGACAGGGTAAGGCGGCCGGTTGCATTTTCAGCCTGTGCGGCATGCGGCGCCGAGCATAACAGCATAAGCATCATCATGACCCAGAGTGATCGATTTGAAATTAAAACTTGAGGCTTACTCATAGGTACCTTACGTTAGGGATCATTAAGTGCGCGGTTAGTGTAACATGACCATAAGCGCTTTAGCAATCGGGAGAGATACTGCTTATGCTTACACTTGACTTATTGCCGCCATCCCAGTAAGCTTAAGCATAAGCTCTCCTATCTGGTGGAGGCTCAAAAACAAAGACGCCAAAGGTCGCTTTCTTTCTTTAACTTTAGAGGCAACTATTTTAGGCATCATCCATTCAGCACTGCAGGCTCCGGCCGACGGTAGGTTTATGCAGATTCTTACATGGATCACCGGCATCGCATTAGCGGTGGTGGTGATAGGGCTTGTAACGGGGATGATCCCGCCGCCCAAAAACGCTTTTGCTGATTCATCCAAAATCGTTAGTCTTTATTATGATGGACAAAAGAAGGTTGTTACTACCGGTGCTCCCACGGTTGCGGCTGCTCTTACCGAAGCAGGTGTTAGCATTGGAGCCGGTGATTTAGTTGAGCCCAATCCGGATACCGCAATCCCTAATGGCTTTTTCAATATTAACGTTTATCGATCACGTCCGGTGGTTGTGGTTGACGGCACTACTCGTAAAATTATTCAAACCGCTCTTCAAAGCAACCGCCTGATTGCCGAGCAGGCTGGTTTAACGGTTTACCCTGAGGACACCTATAGTATCGAGGTGATTAACGAT
>DASVGB010000104.1:0-3739 GCA_036379755.1 Candidatus Saccharimonadia bacterium
GTGAAACCACTGACTCGAAATTCATGACACCAACGGGTACGGCCTCGCCATTTATGGTAGCTTTGGCCTCAAAGGCTACTAGGTAGGCGTTAACAAACGTTGCGTCCTCTGTGAGAGACAAATCAGCCTCTCGATGCTGAACTACTTTTGCAACCGGCGTCTCGTCCTCAACATGACTTAAGGCACGGGCGACCGCTGCTTCAACGTTCTCACTTTGACCTTCAAGCCATGCAGCACGAAGCGGGCGCGGATGAATCTCGCTGTTTGCTGAGCGGTCATTAAGCGCGCCACGGGCTTCCATGATACGGACATCAAGGCTGGCCTTAGGCGCTTCGGGATTTTCTTCTCGAGGATGTAATTCGTTTTCGATAGGCATCTGAGGATATTGCTCCAGCTTACATGAAATTTTTGTTATAAATTAGATTACATTGTACCAAACCCTACTCAAGCGACCACAGTTGCCCTAAGTCTTGATAAACATGCTTAAAATATGTATAATCTGAACCTGTATTTGCGGGGAAAAAGGTTTGGGTATGCAAGATAAGATTGTGGTTCGAGGTGCACGAGAGCACAACCTAAAAAATATTGATGTTGAAATACCGCGCGACAAACTGGTGGTTATTACCGGCTTGAGCGGATCGGGAAAGTCTTCATTAGCGTTTGATACTATTTATGCCGAAGGCCAGCGCCGCTACGTGGAATCGTTAAGCGCCTACGCCCGGCAGTTCTTGGGACTTATGGAGAAGCCGGACGTCGATCAAATTGATGGTTTAAGCCCGGCAATTTCAATTGATCAAAAATCCAGCTCCCGCAATCCGCGTTCAACGGTGGGAACGGTTACTGAAATTTATGATTATATGCGTTTGTTGTGGGCGCGGATTGGCGTTCCGCACTGTCCCTTATGCGGGCGTGAAGTTCTGCGTCAAACCTCCGGCCAGATTGTAGATCAAATTCTAACGCTGCCGGCAGAAGCACGGGTGATGGTTTTAGCCCCCGTCGTTGACGACAAAAAGGGTGAGCATCGGGGTGTGGCTGCCGAGTTAAAAAAAGCTGGTTTTTCGCGCTTGCGGGTGGATGGTACGCTTTACGATGTAGATGAGTTTCCTGAGCTTGACAAGCAGCGCAAGCATACCGTTGAAGCGGTGGTCGATCGCCTGGTGGTTGATGAGGAGTCGCGCGGCCGAATTACCGATTCGGTGGAGCAAGCCCTTACCCTGGGAGAGGGAATTGTTAATGTGCTGGAAGCCGAGTCGGGCAAGACCCATACCTTTAGCGAGCATTACGCCTGTCCGGTGCATCGTGAAATTAGCTTGCCCGAAGTCGCCCCACGCAATTTTTCATTTAACTCTCCGCATGGTGCCTGCCCGCACTGTACCGGTCTTGGCACCCGGCTGGAAGTGGATCCGGAGCTGGTAATTCCCAACCGGCGCTTATCAATTGCCGAAGGGGCGATTCGCCCGTGGTCGCGCACTACTGCTCGAGTGACCTGGTACACCCGCATGTTGGGAGCCGTAGCGAAACAGTATGGTTTTGATATTACTATTCCGGTGAGCCAAATGAAGCCGGCTGACTTGAAAGTTATTTTATATGGAGCCGGGGGCGAAGGTGTGAGTTTGCGCGGTCCTGGCGGCCGGACCTACCACACCGCTTATGAGGGTGTGGTTCCGAATCTGGAGCGTCGGTATCATGAAACGGACTCCGACTTCGTTCGGCGCGAGATTAGTAAGTACATGGCCGAACATGAGTGTCCGGTGTGCCAAGGGAAACGGTTGAAACCCGAGATTCTAGCGGTAACGGTCTCCGGGAAATCGATTGTTGACGTTACTAATCGTTCAATTGAGCAGGCAGGGGTGTTTTTTGACTCGCTAACGCTTAACGACCGTGACGCTCATATTGCCTATCAAATTCTAAAAGAAATTCGGGCACGCTTGTCATTCCTTCGAGATGTTGGCTTGAGCTATTTAACACTTGACCGCAGCGCGAACACATTGGCAGGAGGGGAGGCGCAGCGAATCCGGTTGGCTACTCAAATTGGCTCCAGTTTAATGGGAGTACTCTATATTCTGGATGAGCCTTCAATCGGGTTGCATCAACGCGATAATGACCGTCTGATTGGTACATTGGAACGGCTGCGCAATCTTGGCAATACGGTAATTGTAGTTGAGCACGATGAGGAAACCATGCTAGCCGCCGATTGGTTAATCGATATTGGACCGCGAGCTGGAGAGCATGGTGGCGAAGTAATTGCTGCCGGCACGGCTGACGAGGTTGCCGCGAATCCTGAAAGCCTCACTGGCCAGTATCTTTCGGGAGTGCGAGAAATTGCTATTCCGGCGAAACGGCGCAAGGGCAATGGCAAAATTATTACTGTTAAAAATGCCCGCGAGCATAATTTAAAAAATGTTGATGTTAGCATTCCGCTGGGCCGTCTTGTAATAGTTACCGGTGTTTCGGGTTCTGGAAAATCGAGTTTGGTAAATGATATCCTCGCTAAAAAACTTTCCCAAGTCTTTCATCGGTCAAGTGATGTGCCTGGCAGGCATGACGATATTATAGGACTGGAAAACCTGGACAAAGTTATTTCGGTTGATCAATCGCCAATCGGTCGTACCCCGCGATCGAATCCGGCTACGTACACTGGTGTGTTTGGCGACATCCGGGAATTGTTTGCGGCTACACCGGAAGCTAAAATCCGAGGCTATAAAGCCGGCCGGTTCAGCTTCAATGTAAAAGGTGGCCGTTGTGAGGCCTGTAAGGGCGATGGCATTATTAAAATTGAGATGCACTTCTTGCCTGATGTTTACGTTACGTGTGAAGAGTGTAAGGGCAAACGCTACAACCGGGAAGCCTTGGAAATTCACTATAAAGGCAAAACCATTTCCGACGTGCTCGATATGACGGTTGAAAGCGCCGCTGAATTTTTTGAAAATATTCCGCCAATCCGACGTAAAATTGAAACCCTTAACAGTGTCGGCTTGGGATACATTCGCCTGGGGCAACCAGCTACAACATTAAGTGGCGGTGAAGCCCAGCGGATTAAACTTGCAACCGAGCTGGCCCGGCGGAGTACCGGCCGAACATTGTATATTTTGGATGAACCAACAACCGGCTTGCATTTTGAAGATGTTAAAAAATTACTTGAGGTGCTGAATGCACTGGTAGAAAGCGGGAATACCGTATTGGTAATTGAGCATAACCTAGACGTGGTGAAGAGCGCCGACTGGATTATCGACATGGGGCCGGAAGGCGGTGGCGGTGGCGGTCAGGTTATTGCTGAAGGAACACCGGAACAGGTGGCGCAGGCCAAGGATTCGCATACTGGATTTTATATTAAGCGGCTACTAGGCAAACAAAAAACACTCAAAAAGGAATCGAAAAAGAAAGTAACCGCGTAAAATAGACCTATGGTTTCTTCCGAAAAACTTACAGCCAAGTTAAAAACTTTGCCGAAGCAGCCGGGCGTCTATTTCCATAAAGACGCCAAGGGCAAGATTATATATATTGGCAAGGCGGCGGTTCTAAAAAACCGGGTTGGTTCATATTTTCAGCAAAGCCGTCATCGTGATTTTAAAACCAAGATATTGGTAGGCGAGATTGTTGACGTTGACTGGATTACGGTCGAGTCCGAAGTTGAGGCACTGTTTCTTGAGAGCGAGTTTATTAAGCGCTACATGCCGAAATATAACATCGATTTACGCGATGATAAGCATTTTATTTATATTAAAATTCCGATGAAAGA
>DASVGB010000105.1:0-6074 GCA_036379755.1 Candidatus Saccharimonadia bacterium
CCCGGACTCCTCGCCCACACGAGTTTCAGGTTGCGATTCTCTAGGAGGGCTAACCGAGTCAACTTTTGTTTCAAGTAATTGCTTTTGTTTCTTTAATTTTCTAGTAGCTACAAAATACACTATCAAGGACAAGCAGAAAGTAATCAAGGACACAATTAACCACGCCATTCCAAGGCCAGCGCTAAGTATACCGCCTATCGCATCAACATTTCCCGTATTACCTTCAGCAGCCTTTTGCTCTGAACTTGAAAAGAAATCGCCACCAATGCCAAATAACCCCGAAGCCGTCACTAGACCATAAATAGAAAGTAGAATAACAACCACAGCAATTATTCTTATTATTGAGAGGAAGGATGAACTCATGGTTTCCTTGTATCTAAGTTGAGTAAGTAGATTTTGTCATAGAATAAGCATAAGTGCAATGGCTGGGGCGGTAGGATTCGAACCTACGATCTCTTGAGCCAGAATCAAGCGCCTTACCACTTGGCCACGCCCCATTGATGCCATTTTGAACCCTGGCATAGTAGCAATTTATAAGCTGTTGATCAAGGATGGCCTAGGTCTGATAGCGGTCTTCCACGATCTCCCAATTCACTACGTTCCACCAGGCATCAATGTAATCCGGCCGCTTGTTTTGATACTTTAGATAATAGGCATGCTCCCAGACATCCACGCCGAGCAGGGGCGTGTCCCCTTCCATCCATGGGTTGTCTTGGTTTGGTGTCGAGGTAATTTCCAGTCCGCTGCTTGTTTTCACCAGCCAGGCCCAACCGCTGCCAAACCGATCAAGACCCGCTTGCTTCAACTGGTTTTGAAAGTCGGAAAAGCTGCCGAAGGTACTGTCGATTTTAGACGCAAGGTCGCCGCTGGGTTCACCGCCGCCGTTTGGAGACATAGTCTCCCAGAAAAAGCTGTGGTTAGCGTGGCCGCCGCCATTGTTACGTACCGCCTTCCGAATTTCCGTAGGCACCTCTTCCAAATGGCTCATCAGTTCATAGACGTCCATGGCCAGAAAGTCGTCATGGCCATCAAGTGCCGCGCTCAGTTTATCGACGTAGGTTTGATGATGCTTGCCATGGTGAATTTCCATGGTTATGGAATCAATGTGAGGCTCCAGAGCGTCGGGCTCATAGGGTAAATTGGGTAACGTAAACATGCAGTACCTCCTTAGGTTCTCTTTTATTTTAACAGATCGGGACGGTTGCGTTTGGTTTTTGCGGCAGCCTCTTTGGCGCGCCAAGCTTCAATTTCAGCATGATGGCCGTTTTGAAGTACATCCGGAACCTTTTGGCCGCGGAACTCAACCGGACGGGTATATTGAGGATACTCCAATAGGCCGTCGCTGAATGACTCCACATGCGTGCTTTGCTCCCCGCCAAGCACGCCCGGAATCAGCCGAACGACCGCATCAACCACTGTCATGACTGGTAACTCCCCGCCGGTTAACACGTAATCGCCAATGCTCAGCTCGATATCGGCATACGCAATGATGCGCTCATCGAAGCCTTCGTAGTGGCCAGCTACTAAGATAAGACCGTCCTCCGTGGTTAGCTCGGCAGCGTAAGCTTGATCAAAACGCTTACCCTGAGGTGAAAGAATAATAACTTTGGCATTCTTATTCCCTTCCTTAGCATGCTCAATGGCCGCCACTACCGGTTCAGGCTTCAGCAGCATGCCGTCTCCCCCGCCGTACGGCGTATCATCAACTGTTCGTCGCGGTCCTAAGCCAAACTCGCGTAGGTCATGGAAATCTATGCTAGCTAAGCCGCGCTCTTGAGCCTTCCACATCATGCTCATGTCGAATGGCCCCTTAAACATATCGGGAAATAGCGTAATAATATCGATTTTCATTGCAATTAGGATAAGGCCAGAGCTATAGCTCGAAGTCGGCTAGTTCCTGCATTTCACGCTTAGTACGTTCATGCAGCGCTTGATGTTCATCTTTTTCTTCCGGTGTCGGGGCCGCTTCTTCAACGGAAGTCTCGGCTGCTGACTCTGTCGCACCCGCAGCGGTAGCGGCGGCAGCTACGGGAGCGTGGTCCCTAGTGTCATGCTCGCTGCGTTCCGGATCAACAATTTTCAGCGGTAGCGGCGGTAAATCATCTTTGGCACCGACACCCCGTAGCAAGGTACGAATGCTTTTAGCAGTAGCACCGGCTTTCCCAATAACCTTACCCATGTCGGATGGATCAACTCGAAGTTCCAGATACTCGCCTTTTTCATCCTGATTACGGCCCAACGTGACTGCTTCGGGATTGTTAACCAGCGCCTTGACTACATACTGTACGAAATCTTCGCGTAAATCGGCCACAGGAATGCCTCACTCATTTAAACGTAGCTTTATAATAGCGCAGGTTGCGCGAGGAAACTAGGACTGCTCGGTCTTAGAGGCGGCTTCAGCCTTTGCTTCGGTGTCTTCGGCAGTTTCGGTTTTACCTGCCGCAGTAGCCTTATCTTCGACTTCGGCAGCGTTTTCGGTGGCTGCCTCGGCTACGCGCACTTCTTCTTCGGCAGGCTCTTCGGAACTCTCTGCCTCCATGGCTGGCTCTTTAGGTGCGGCTTCCTCGATTACCCCTTCAGCCTTCACCGGTGTCTCGGTCTTAACCTCTGAAGCTGGCTCTTCCGCCTTTTCTATCTTGCGCGGTGTTTTGGTTTTAAACTGAACCCAATCGGGCAATTCCATTTTTTCGCGCTGTAAAAGCTTAATTACGCTATTAGAAGGCTGGGCGCCAAAGCCGATCCGCTTCAGCGTTTCTTCTTTTTTAATAGTTAATTCCTTGGTATGGGGATTATAGTGGCCTAAAATTTCAATAAACTTCCCGGTTGTAGCTCGCGCTGATTCAGCCGCAACAATACGGTAGGTTGGATATTTAGAGCGGCCGCCACGGGCCAAGCGAATAACTTGCATAGGAGAGATTGTACCGATTCTATCTGGAAAAGTCAATCATTACGGGGCTAAAACGCAAGCAGCCGCCCGAGAATGAAACATCCCGAACGGCAGCTGACGAATGGCATGGGGGTAGTACGGTCTAGCTTCGCGGAGGAGATGGGGACTCAGCGCTCAGCAGCCTGCGGATGCGATGGCTCGGAGGTGCTGTAGAACTGAATTGAGGCGGCCTGGGCGAGCGGGGCCGGAGCCGGCGAAGAATGGACGGCAAGTGCCACCAAACGAACGGCCGGGGCAAGCAGCGCCATCAATCCCGGGAGATTGCGTTCAATCATGCGGAGCAAAGGATTCCTTCCGTGGGAGTGTGAATGAGGCGAGCGTCCTGACTCGGGAATGAAACCGGTGTGTACCTACACCATGTGAGGGAGCGACGCCAAACGTCCTCTTCGTGATACCACGAAACCGGCTATGGTTACAAGAATATTATGCTTGAGCCCTGTAGCTTTTCAGGGCAACGGCAGCGGCTACTTGCTGGGCTGCCTGTTTGCTTGAGCCTTTGCCCTTGCCACACAGGCGGTCGCCCACGAAGACACCGACCACAAACTCCTTGTCGTGGTCCGGCCCCATTTCTTCCAGCACTTTGTAATGAGGGGTAAAGCCCTCATGCTCCTGGGCGATCTCCTGGAACCGACTCTTAGGATCCATCCAGCTCCCGGTTTCTAAAATTTGCTCCAAACGGCTAATAATATTCGTAAGAATGAATTTTTGTGCCGCACTATAGCCTTGATCCATATAAATAGCGCCGATTAAAGCTTCCACCGAATTGGCATGAATTAGGGCCCGGCTGCGAGCATTGCCCTTCGCTTCCCCTCGGCTGAGCTTCAGATATTGATCAAGCTCAAGTTGTTCAGCCACCGAACTTAAGCTTTCTGTTTTCACCAAGGCACTCCGCCAGTTAGTTAAATCCCCCTCCGGATTGGGATAGGTACTGTAAAGATAGTCCGTAACCGCTAACTCCAGTACGGCATCACCTAAAAACTCGAGACGCTCATTGTGCTCGAGCCCAGACTTAGGATGCTCATTTAAGTATGAGCGGTGAATAAATGCCCGCTCTAATAATTCCGGATTTTTAAACTGAACGCCCAACTGCGCCTGCAGATCATCAAAGGTTTTCTTGGTTGCTTCCATTAACTTACTTTAAGCTTTTCTAGCCCAAGCTTAAAGAGTTGCTCGGTATCTTTATATTCGATAGTCTTAAGCGCTTCTTCGGTATTAAACCATTTTACATCGACAATCCCCTCACTGTCTTCGGGTACTAGCGCGTCGGTATCGCTCAAGGCCTCAATTAAAAAAATATGAGTGGTCATGTAAATTAAGCTGCCTTCACGGCGATAAAAGAAAAAGATTTTATCCAGCTTGTCCCGGATTACCAAGTGTTTCAAGCCGGTCTCCTCGCTGATTTCGCGCGTAGCGGTTTCCTCAAAGCTTTCGCCTTCTTCGACATGCCCTTTAGGAATAGTCCACCGACCCTTGCGATCCTGAATCATGAGGATGTCAATTTTACCCGCACCTCTCCGGCGAAATACCATGCCGCCGGCGGTGTATTCGCGAATCGCTTTTAGCCGAGGCGGCCGCTTTTGCTTAAGATGCTTGTGGTTCTTCTTCTGGTTGGTAGACATCACTTTCACGATAAATCGTGCCGAGCACTCCGTTAATAAACTTGCTTGAATTTTCGCCGCCGAACGATTTGGCCAACTCCACTGCTTCGTTGATTACGACTTTCGGCGGTACTTCTTTCTGCAATAGCAGTTCATACACGCCCATACGAAGAATAATTTTGTCGATTTTGGCTATTTGATCAACCGGCCACTCAGGTGCTGCCGGACCAATAATGCCATCAATCTCTTGTTCGTTTGCACGAACCCCTTTTACCAGATCTTTAACGAACTGCTTATCGTCAATCGCATCGGAAAATTCTCCGAGATTGCGCTCAAGCGTCGCCGCTTTATCAACCTCGACCCCTGCACTTTCGCGAAAATCGCATTCGTACAAGGTTTGCATTGCGACGATACGTCCCAAATGGCGGTTCGAGGCCACGCTACGTTACTGAGCCCGCTTAATATACTTGGTCAGCCCCAAGCTTACTGCCTTATGCAGACGCCGCGGGAGCAAACTTCCATTGCTGGCTGCTTGTAACTGCGTAACCGCTAAGCCATCGTGGCTGCGGCGTTGGCCGCGGGCTGATTTGGTAGTCCGTTTTTTAGGTACGGCCATATTCACTATCCTTCGTTTGGTTTAATTTTATCCCAGTACAGTCTTCTTGGCAAAGCGCTTTCAGTGGTAAGTGCACCTCAAGTTCCTGTCTCACCGGATCGGCCAAGTCGATTCGTCCCTGCTTATCAATGGGGAATTGGTCCTCATCGGGATAGTCTTCAAACTCGGCTTCGAACGAAAACGTAAGCTCCTGTGCATACTCTTTTAAACACCGGCTACACTCCAGAGTAACAGCTGCCACCAGCTGCCCGCCGGCCACTACCCCGGTATTAGTGCCAATAATCCGGATCGTACCGCTTATCGGTGATGCCAGAACAAGGCCATCGAGCTCAGGAGTTTCTTCGTCAATGACGAATTCCTCCAACGCTCCTTCGCCTTGTCTTAATATGTCACTTACGTCTATTTGCATAGGCTTCACAGGGGGTTAGTATACCCGTAAAAACCGAATTTGGCAAGCCTATACCGGATCGCCCTTTTGATACTTTATTATCTCTTTTATTCTCGTACTCACAAAGGAGTACAAATATACTCCTTTTATGCACACATTTGAGTACCTTTTAAGTATAAAATGACGCTGCTTTGAGTACACAAATAAAATAAAATTTTACTGCTTAACGTGGATCTAATATTTCCTTTGTAGGATAGAAACATGAGAGTTCAAATCAAGTTAGAAGATGAAACGAAAGGTGCCGCTGAGAATGCAGCGCGCCAAATGGGATACCCGTCTCTCGCGGCGCTTTTGAAAGTATTGGCCAGTAACTTAGCACGCCAAAACATGATAGGTAAACCTGAAATTGAACCAAATAAAGACATCCTTCCGATGCCACCGCAGAATACCCCGCCACCCCCTAGTCTTGAGCCTACGATAGTCCAGCGGCCCACATTGCCCGCACCAGAGCAATTTACAATCTGG
>DASVGB010000106.1:0-5339 GCA_036379755.1 Candidatus Saccharimonadia bacterium
ACCTGTTGTGGCAGTGGCTGCATCACCGGGTAGAGGTGGAGCCGTTCCACAACCCGTTGCCGGAGGAGTTGGGGGAGGGGTCCTCCCTGCTACCGGATCTGGCCTTGATTGGATAATTGCCACTCTCTTAGCACTAGCATCAGGTTTCTGGTATCGCTGGCGCCAGGCCAACACAGCCTAAAATAAAAACCTACGTTAGCTAATAGAAAAGACGGGCACATGCTCGTCTTTTCTATGGATTATATTTAATCAACGTTTAATCCTGTTGGCGTAAACTGAGCCAATGAGGTCATGGCGCAGGGGGAGAACCGCTCAAATATGCTGGATTTCGGGGATGCTGCTTGCTGGGGTCATGGTTGGTCGTCTATGGAGCGGTTACATCGAGGTAAGTCTTCTAGTGGTTGCGGCAATCGGGCTGCTGCTTTTCAAACTTCGCTTTGGTCTCATTGTCTTACTAATTTTTAGTTTTGGCTTATGGCGCGGAATTAGCACAGATTTCTCACGCACTCCTCTTGGTGATAAGCTCGGCCAAACTGTCAGTTTAGTTGGCGTGGTGGCAGATGATCCCAGCGTAACGGCTGGCAATCAAGTGGGCTTCAAACTTGGTAATGTAGAAATGGATGGACGCGGTATCGGCCAAGAGGTACAGGTTTATACGCCGTATAAGTCGCTGCAGCGAGGGTATCGGGTAGCTGTGATGGGCAAACTAAAGCCGCGAAGGGGATCAATTCCGGTGCAGGCCAGCTTTGCTCGGGTTGCGATAGTGTCTGATCAAGTATCGTTATTGGAACGCGTACGGCAACGCTTTTTTATCTCTGCTCGAGTGGCTATGCCTGAGCCGGCATCTGGGTTTGGATTGGGTTTGTTGATTGGCGTTAAATCGCTGATTGCTAAAGATTTACAAGAGGTATTAACGACGGTAGGGTTATCGCACTTAATTGCCGTGTCCGGCTATAACCTTACGATTATTATTCATGCCATGCGCCGATTGTCTGACTACTTATCGCATTTTAGCGTAACGGCGCTTAGCCTATGGTTGATAGCTGGCTTTCTCGTGGTACTGGTTTTAGTGCGCCAATTGTTAGAGCCGGTTTAGTATCAGGTCTAGGGCTGATGATTGCCTATTACGGGTACGCCGTTCGCCCGTTGGTGATTATTGCAATTCCAGCCGCCATAACCGTAGCCTGGAAGCCGGATTATCTGATCCGCGACATTAGCTGGCAGCTGTCGTTCCTGGCATTTTTAGGGGTGCTGGTACTAGCGCCGCTTATGGTGGAGCGTTGGGTGCGCCGCCCGAATACGATTAAGTTGCTGGTAATTGAGTCAACGGCGGCTCAAGTGACGACTGCGCCGTTAATTCTAGGCTTGTTTGCAAATCTTTCACTGATTTCGCCCTTATCCAATGTAGTGATATTGCCGCTGGTCCCATTGGCTATGCTGCTCAGCTTTGCGACCGGCGTTACGGCTATGGCGTCGCCGCTGATTGGCGCCTGGGTTGCCCTGCCGGCTACCGGTTTGCTCGGTCTCATGGTTGGACTCAGCCAGTGGTTTGCTACATGGCCGTATGCCAATGTTAATTTTCAAGTTTCAACGTCCGGCGTCCTAGTGCTTTACGCGTTGGTAGTGGTGCTTACGTTTAGCTTGTATCGCTGGCGAGCACGGCATCCAGAGGCTGTATCAGCGCAAGAATATTCGCCGATGGATGTTAAATTGGGATGACAAACATAACCATTGTGGTTACGTTTAAATCAGCATACTATTCATGTAAGTTGAGGAACGGATTCAACTAGCATCATCGCATCGCAAGGAGGAGCAGTGACCAGTATTCCTGCTGGAATCACGATGGGCCGCTACCCCCCTGGGATCCCGCGTCCGGGACAGGAAAGGGAATACGAGCGGCTTCGGCTGCTTGTTGGTACGTATCAGTCAATTGAAGTGAGGAGGGGCCACATCAGTCCGAAGGTGCTGTTGATGGGGGAACCGGACGGCGGAGTCCATCGGCCATCAAAGGTTCATCGCTACGACGTCAAAAAGGGGACGCCGGTGTGGCTGAAGATCACGTCGGTCACCACCGACAGCAACGGATGGCCGATGGTCACGGGAAGCCGAAATGACACCGAGTTCGGGTTTCGGCCTGATTACATCTATCCGCTTCCCATCCTCAGTCTCAAGATCGGCTCGTGATGCGCGAGGGCCGGGCTTCATTGCCCGGCCCTCATGGGCTTTCAAGCATTCCAACAGATGAGTGGTATAATAAATATACTATGTCCGGACATTCTAAATGGCACTCAATCAAACATCAAAAGGGCATTGCTGATGCTCGGCGCGGCGCTGTGTTTACGAAATTAGCTAATGCTATAGCTCTGGCAACCAAAAAAGGCGGGGCTGATCCCGAAATGAATTTTTCGTTGCGTTTGGCGATTCAAAAGGCTAAGGCAGCCAATATGCCAGCGGCAAACATTGAACGTTCCATTAAGCGCGGATCGGGGCAGCTCGGCGGCGACCAAATTGAAGAAATTACCTATGAAGGCTATGGTCCCGGCGGGGCTGCTTTGATTATTGAAACGGCTACCGACAATCGTAATCGGACCGGTCCGGAAGTTCGTACGGCGCTGAGCAAAAGCGGCGGCCGGTTAGCTGACGCCGGATCGGTAGTGTATCAGTTTGATCAGCGCGGGGTTATTCGCTTTGAGCCGGATGATTTGGAGGCAGCAACCTTAGACGCCATTGAAGCTGGGGCCGATGACGTGGAAGCTGGGGATAAGGAGCTGGTGGTGTACACTGTAGCAAACCAATTAAATGCCGTTCAAACCAAGTTGACCGAAATGGGCTATGCCGTTAAATCCTCGGAACTTGCCTACATTGCCAAGAACACCGTAGTAATTGATGACGAAAAGGTTGCCGGTCAATTACTGCGCTTGATGGACGCGCTTGAAGATATGGATGACGTTACGACTACGCATGCCAATTTTGATTTCTCGGATGCGCTTGCCGCAAGCTTAAGCAAATGAAGATTCTGGGCATCGATCCCGGCACGGCGACGACCGGGTTTGGTGTTATTGAAAAGCGGGGAAGCACATTAACCTTTGTTGACGCCGGGGTTATTCTGACGCCGCCGGAGCAGCCGATGCCTGAGCGCCTCAGCGAAATATATGCCGGGCTCAATGAGATCCTTGCTGAACATCAGCCCGATTGCGTGGCTGTTGAATTACTGTATTTTGCCTCAAACGTAACCACGGCTATAACGGTCGGGCAAGCCAGGGGAGTCGTCTTATTGGCGGCGTCTGAGCATCACGTGGCGGTAGCTGAATATACGCCATTGCAAGTAAAGCAGGCGATTACCGGTTACGGACGGGCCAACAAAAAACAGATTCAGGAAATGGTAAAAATGATGCTTGGTCTCAGTGGTATCCCCAAACCGGATGACGCTGCCGACGGTTTGGCAATTGCGATTACGCACGCTAATCAGATGGTTGGAGCAGCTTCATGATTGCCCGACTGCGCGGTATTGTCATAGAAAAGACCATTGGCAGTGCCATTATTGAAGCTGGCGGGGTAGGATACGAAGTGGTGGTAACGGCAGCCGATCATGGTTCGCTGACCATGGGGGAGGAGGCTAGCCTGCATATTTTTGAACAGATTCGCGAGGACGCCCATAATTTATACGGCTTTAGCAATCTCGCTAGCAAGCATTTCTTTGAACAACTTTTAAGCATAAGCGGAATAGGGCCGAAAGTAGCGATTAATATTCTTTCAGCTGCGGGTTTGCCCCAGTTGCAGTCGGCGATTGCCGGTGGCGACCCGGAAATTTTGCGCGGCGTGGCCGGCGTCGGTAAAAAGACCGCCGAGCGGATCGTGGTGGAGCTTAAAACGAAAATGGAAGCGGTTGGGCTGACGGCAGGAGGCATGGGTGAACCGGTCTCATCTGGCGATGCCGCCTACCAAGCATTGATCGGATTGGGGTATACGCCAGCTCAAGCCGCTGAAGCTTTGCGCGGGGTGCCATCATCTATTAAAAAAGAACAAGATCGGGTAAAAGCGGCACTGAAACAATTGATCTAGTTTCGGATTTTGTTCGCTTATTTTATTTCACTTGATATAATACAGCTATGATTGAACGCGTTACGGTAGCGGCCGAACAAACCGAAGACCCGGTCGAGCAGCAGTTAGAAGAGACACTACGGCCGAAAAGCTTTGACGCCTATGTTGGCCAGCAATTGCTGAAAGACACCCTACAGCTGTCAATACAGGCAGCCGCTGCTCGCAACGAGGCGGTAGACCATATTTTATTGTATGGACCGCCTGGATTGGGTAAAACCACCATGGCCGGCGTGATTGCCTCGGAGATGCGCAGCAACCTGCGGATTACGTCAGGTCCGGCGATCGAACGTGCAGGAGACTTAGCCTCCATCCTAACTAACTTGGTAGATGGTGACATTTTGTTTATTGATGAAATTCATCGCTTGCCCAAAACAGTGGAAGAGGTGCTATATCCGGCAATGGAAGATTTTGGCATTGATATTATGCTTGGTAAAGGCCCGAGCGCCAAAAGCATGCGCTTGGATTTGCCCAAGTTCACCATTATCGGTGCCACCACTAGAGTGGGCGCACTGGGCGCACCATTTCGCGATCGTTTTGGTATGGTGCACCGCCTTGAATATTACACGCTTGAAGAAATGGTATTAATTTTGAAACGCTCGGCTCGGATACTGGGGATTAGCTTAGACGATGAAGCTGCCCAAGAAATTGCTATGCGCTCTCGTTTGACTCCGCGGATTGGCAACCGCTTACTCAAGCGCGTACGGGATTTTGCCCAAGTAAAGTACGATGGAGCGGTAAAAGCCGAGGTTGCGCGTAAAGCGCTGGAGATGCTGGAAATTGATGAGCTGGGTCTCGACACCGCCGATCGAAAGTTACTGGCTGCCATTATCGACAACTACGGCGGCGGTCCGGTTGGCCTGCAAACCTTGGCTGCCCTGTGCTCGGAAGAGCAAACCACGATTGAAGATGTCTATGAGCCGTACCTGATGCAAATTGGCATGCTGGATCGGACATCTCGAGGACGCCGGGTTACGCCTAAGGCCTACCTGCACTTAGGAGTTGAGCCGCCGGCAGCCGCCCAAGGATCATTGATGTGAAGACCGCTCCGGGTCCGCGCAATGCAAAAAAGATATATACACAGCAGCATATCGGCCTTGATCGTGATGTTACTCGATCCCGGGTGCTGCACCGCGAGATTCAAGAATTACTGGCTAGCGTGAAAAAGGATTTTGCTTCCCGGGCCGAATGGGAATGCTGGTGTCGCCGGACGAGTCGAGTTGGCGCAGCTGCTCGAGCGT
>DASVGB010000107.1:0-10992 GCA_036379755.1 Candidatus Saccharimonadia bacterium
CATTGCCGCCGGCATTGCTCCGTAGGACCGCAGGGCATGAGGCAAGCCTTCAGCGGTCAGCATAGCCGGAAGTAGCATTATGAAGAGCACGGCGAGCAACCCGGCATACCGCAGCTTTTTGCGCCGCACCACACAGACTAAAATACCAAGTATAAACATTGCACCGACAAAAATATTTAATTCCGGTTGACCCCCCAGGTTGTGTCGGTAGTTTTCATCGCCGTGAACATTAAACATTAGTAGAGTTTTCGCCACACTTGTACCTAAAGCGCCAACGCTGCCGGCTAATCCATCAGGGTTGTTAAAGACGCTGACACCGGTGGGGCGTCCAAAGAGTGCTCCGGCATGTTGAACGCCGTACCACACGAGTGGGATAAGCATGGCAGCGGCTGCCGCTAAACTTTTGCCGATGTCTGGCAGTAATTCGCGGACCAGCACCCGGTTGCGCAGTGCGGTATATGCCAGCAATGCAGCCAGGAGCAGCGGGATGAACCAGAAGGTCGGATAGGTGTAAAATCCTAAACCTAGCGCCGCACCGGCCGTAATAAACCAGGCTAACTGACGGGTTTGTACCGCCTTGGTATACAGCCATAAGGTCAATGGCACCATCACCGCCATAAGCCCGGCTCGGTACCCATCGCGCGAAATCGTTACCGCCCATGGGCTAACCGCCATAAGCAAGGCTGCTGTAACCGCGACTCGCTTTCCGTACCAACTGCTCAACCAAATATAGGTTAAAGCAACCGCCGCCACTCCTAGCAATGCTGGAATAATTCGTAAACCGAAGATAGTAGTGCCAAAGATCTGTACGCCAATTGCCTGGAGGTAAAAGAACAGCGCTTCACGCCCGCCATTGGTGTTGTAAAACGGCCGGAAGTCATGCTGTTCAAACATGCGCAAAATGTCCAGCCCATTAGCAGCCTCATCGCCATGCAATCCCGGCGGCAAACTCGGCAGTTGATGCAGCCGCATAAAGAGCGCCAGAAGCAGAACCCCGACCACACCCAGCTGATAACGATATCTAAGGATTATGCGGCCCAACGGCTTTATCATCGAAAAACCACATGCTTATACATATAAAAACTCCAGCTCAGGCTGCACAGCGTTCCGGCAAGCTTAGCTCCATTATTCAGGGCAAAGCTATGGGAAATCAAGCGGTTAAGCCGTGTCAGCTTTAATAGATGGCGAATCAGCCTGTCGGGCCAACTCCAGCGAACCGCTAAAAGATACAGTACGCCAGTCTGGATAATATACAGCCCAAAAGCTGTTACCGCAAAAAACAGTACCGCCTGAACAACCGGATTTCCGGTTCCGGATTCAAACACCGCTTGGCGGTTGGCAAAAAAACTGAAGATCATTGCGGTGGTTGTTGAAATGATGTTGGCGGTCACTTTGTGCATGTGAAAGCGCTTACTCGTCAAAATATTAAAAATGGTAAAGTCGATGATGGTGTTAAGCACTCCGACAATGCCAAATTTTCCCACCTGGCTAAGATCGCCATGGCTGAAAGGTATCATTAAATAAGCATAACCGTACCAGGTATAGATGTAAAGATAGCTTACATGTTATGGCCGGCGTGCAGCCGATCAACATCACGGAACAATAACTGCTCGGGATGGAAGTAGAGTTCAATTTCACCGGTCGGACCGTTACGGTGTTTACGAACCAAAATTTGCGCCGAGCCTGGCTGTTCGGCCTCTTTCCCCCGGTAATAATCTTCACGGTAAATAAACATCACCACGTCGGCATCTTGCTCAATTGATCCTGATTCGCGCAGGTCGGAAAGCATTGGGATCGGCGGCGTCCGTGACTCTACCGAACGCGATAACTGCGAGAGCGCCAGTACCGGCACATTCAGTTCACGGGCTAATCCTTTTAAGCCTCTGGAGATTTCCGAAACCTCTTGAACCCGGTTGTCACTGCCTCCCGCGTTGCGGCCGCTGATCAACTGTAAGTAGTCGACAATAATCAGCCCAAGATCATGCTCACTTTGTAATCGGCGGGCTTTGGTGCGCATCTCCATAACATTGGTTGAAGCCGAATCGTCAATATACACCGGCGCTTCACTTAGAACCGCCATAGCGGTGTTAATTTTCGGAAAATCGCTGTCATCCAGCCGTCCGTTGCGCAGCTTCCAGGCATCGATCCCCGACTCGCTCGCAAGCAGCCGGTCGATTAACTGCTCCTTACCCATTTCCAGTGAGAAGATACCAACCGGAATTCCTTCCTTAACCGCCACATGATGAGCAATGTTCATGGCCAGGGTAGTTTTACCCATGCTTGGCCGTGCAGCCAAAATAATCAGATCGGACTTTTGCAATCCGGCCAGGACGCCGTCTAGCGATTTAAAGCCGGTTGGCACGCCTCGCAAACTGTTCTTATCCTTATGAAGTTCATCGAGTCGGTCAAACGACTCAGCCAAAACTGAGCTAATCGGAATAAAGTTTTGCTTCAGGTGCTTTTGCGATACCCCGAACAGTGTTTGCTCGGCCTTATCCAGCAGTCCGTCCAGCGGTGTACTTTCATCATGCCCTAGTCCGGCAATTGTACTAGCCGCCGAAATCAACCGTCGCAGCGTCGCCTTGTGCGCCACAATCCGGCCATAATGCGCTACGTGCGCCGCCGTTGGCACTTGCTCCACCAACTCGGTTAAGTACGCCGAACCGCCAATTTTTTCTAGCTCCTTCACGCTTTCAAGCCGGTTGGACAAGGTTAGCAGATCAATAGGCTGACGCGCTTCATAAAGATCAATCATCGCCCGGTAGACAATACCGTTACGGTCAACGTAAAAATCGTCGGCAGCCACAATATCGGCAACCTTAACCAGTGCTTCCTTGTCTACCAAGATGCCACCAAGCAATCCGGCCTCGGCTTCCAGGTTATGCGGTAAAATGGTTAAGGGTTTTTGAGTTGTTTTTGGAGTGGCAACACTACTCATGAATAACCTCGCCTCCTAAAATTTCCAGTGCTGAACTCATCAGCTCAGCCGATGAATCCGCCGTGGCAGGCACAGTAGCGGTAGCCGCTTCTAACTGAGGCATAACTCGCAACTTGCGCCCGTATACCCGCGATAAGGTTTGTTCAATGATTTCCAAGTTTTTGGGTTCTTTCAGGCGGTCTCTAAAAAAGCTAAATTTGCAGCCAATGGTAACGCGGTCATTATCAAATTCTAAACTGCACGACCGAAGCAAGGCATAGAGGGAATTATTACGCTGCTTAATTTGGGTTAAGGCTTTCACCCATAAGTCCGGATCGGGCACGCTATCAAGCGGCTCGGCTTGAAGCGCTGCCACTGCGGTTGGAGTGTCGCTGGGTACGGCCGGTTTTGCCGACACCGCCGTACCGGGCCTGACTTTTGCTGCCACCGGATGGCTGCTTGCGGTATCAGGAGTAGTTAGCGCAACCAACGCCACCTCGAGTGATATCTCCGGCCAGCTGCTCTTCAGTACCGGCAGCAATTCCTGAATAACCTGGGCGGTGCGCTGCAGCTCGCTATCCGGTGCACCGTCGTGAACCAGCGCCTGCAACTTGTGGCGTTCAAACATAACCAGCTGGTTGGTAAGCTGTCCGGCCTGTACTCCCTGTGCAATGGCTTGGTCAACCGCCTGCAAAGCCGCCACCGTATCTTGAACCATGAGGGCCGCATCAATCGCCTCCAGAAGCTCTGGATCGCTGTGTCCCAGCAGCTGGCGCGTAACCGCTACCGTTAGGGGCGATGTTCCGCTGCTGGCTATTTGATCCAATAAGCTAATTGCATCCCGAAAACCGCCTCGGCTGGTTGTTGCTAAAAGCTCAAGCGCCTCAGCCTCAATAGTGATTCCTTCTTGCTTAGCGATAGCTCCCAGATGCTGAAGTAGATCATCCTGAGTAATCAACTTAAAACGAAACTGTTGTGTACGCGAAATGATGGTGACCGGTAGTTTATGAGCCTCGGTGGTCGCCAAAATAAAAATAGCATGCGCCGGGGGCTCCTCAAGAGTTTTCAAAAGCGCATTAAAGGCTTCAGTGGTCAGCATGTGGACTTCGTCAATAATGTAGACCTTATAGCGGCCCATCGCCGGAGCACTGGAGATCTTTTCGCGTAGCGCCCGCGCATCATCAATACCGCGGTTACTAGCTGCATCAATTTCTATAAGATCAAGATGCGAGCCAATCTCAATCTTGCAGTTACTGCAGGTCCCGCACGGGCGTTTGCCGGGATCCTCACTGGTGCAGTTAGCCGCGCGGGCCAGCAGCCGAGCCACACTGGTTTTGCCAACCCCCCTGGGGCCGGTAAAAAGGTAGGCGTGACTTAAGCGGTCGCTGCTAATAGCTTGCTGCAGTGTTTCAATCACATGTGATTGGCCAATTACCGTTGAAAAAGAGGCACTGCGATACTTTCGATACAGCGCTAATTCGCCCAAGCTCCTACATCCCCTACTAAAGCATTATTGGAGTCTATTATAGCGCTAGTAGCAGGTAAAGACCAGATGCTGTTATGCTAAAACCGCTTCAATTGCGGCCCATTCGGCCTCACCCTCTTCGGGGATAACAATGGTAATTTGATCACCCGGCTGGGCCTTGTAATACGTGACACTGGCAAACAACACACGGTAGTCGCGGCCTTGCGCCTCAACATAGTATTGGCCGTCTTTAAGGTTAAGTGTACCAATTAGCTTATGGCGCTGCGCAGGAGCAATTTGTTTATACAGAAAAGATCCATCCTCGCCAATAGTCAGTTTTAGGCCGTCCTGCTCTACCAGTTTTGATTTGGAAGCATAATTGGCTGGTACCGGATACAGTTTTCCGTCAGGCCCAACCATATTTTGACCATCAAAATGGCCCTCAATTACTTTACTGCCAACGGGAATCGAAGTTAAGACCGTGCCGGCCTCTTCATCGCCCACCAAGCTCGCCAGCAGCTCCTTGGCACCTGCCAAGTTGGTTTCAGCTGTCTCAATAAGCTTCTTCAGAGTTTTCAATTGTTTGTCGGCTAGCTCTGCCACAGGTGTATGTCCATTTGTTTTGGTATGATAGGTTACCCATATTCAACCATAGAGTGGGTAAAAGGTAAAGTATAGAGGGTTGTAGCTTGAACCGGACTACTGAAGTTCGACGGTAGCGCCAGCGGCTTCCAGGGCAGCTTTAGCCTCTTCGGCTTCAGCCTTGGGAACATTCTCCTTAATCGGCTTAGGAGCACCATCAACAATTGCCTTACTTTCGGCCAAACCTTGGCCGGTAAGCTCGCGAACCGCCTTAATCACATTGATTTTCTGCTCGCCGGCAGCTGCCAAAATCACAGTGTATGCGCTTTTCTCTTCTGCAGCTTCAGTCTCACCGCCACCGCCTGCAGGAGCCGCCATGGCCATAGGAGCAGCCGCTGACACGCCATAATGATCTTCCAGTACTTTCACTAGCTCGCTGAGTTCAAGCACGCTGAGCTTATCGATTTGCCCTACCAGTTCCTTAAACTTCTTAGGAATTTCCTTAGTCTCTTCTTTTGATGCAGTTTCTTCTGCCATGATTATCTCCTTAGTTATTCTTTAGATTCTTTAATTGCATTAAGTACCGTAACGATACCACGTACATTTGCGCCCATCACTCCCACAAAACTGCTCAGTGGAGCCGCAATTGTGCCCACCAACTGGCCAAGTAGTTGTTCGCGGGTAGGTAGTGTGGCCAGTGCCTTGACTTGCGCTACCGACAGCAGCTCGCCGTCACCGGTAACAGCCCCAACAATTTCCAGCGCTTGATGTTCCTTAGCGTACTGGAAAATAACCCGGGCCGGAGCCACCTCGTCATTGGTGCTGATAGCTAGGGCCATTGGACCGGTAAAGGTGGAGGGATCAACCCCTTTTAAGGCCGGTGTGTTCTTGGCAGCAATGCGCAGCAGGGTGTTTTTGGTAACGCGGTAGCTCATACCTTCAGAGCGCAACTTGTCTCGCAGTTCACTAATCTCGCTCACCGACAGACCGCGATAATCGGTTAGCACTACTAACTTTAGCTCTGCCAGTTCATTTTGCAGTTGGCTGACGGCTTGTTCTTTTTCTTGGCGAGTAATTGCCATGAGGGCTCCTTAAACAAAAAACTTCGGCGACTAGCCGAAGACCGTAATCATTAAACCATCATTAGGTTGAATGCTACCTCGGGAGCCAATTAAGCCTGCTGGCCGCTCCGGTCTTCAGTAATCTAGGGCTATGGTACCCGATAATCAGATGAGCGTCAACCCGCCTTCGGCTGCAATGGCTGCTTAAACCTACCTTCTTTTTATCAAGATTAGTGTCCCAAGGATACTACTAATTAGATTAAATGTACGTGCAATGAGGGGTGCAATAGTATCCTTGGGACACTATTTTGTTACAGCATGTACATGATGAAAAAAAAGCCAAAACCCCGGAGGGTTTCGCTCTGGTATAGCAGCAAAACCCTGCCTCCGAAAAAACGGAAATTCCCCGAGGCAAACCGGTAGTCGGTGCGGATCAAATGGGTGGTGATGTCGCAGTGCTTCCACGTCTCCACGATCCCCAGGTCATTCATGCACCGTTGTACGACCTGCATCAGCAAACCTCGCGTTCCATCCATCCGTAGTTTAGCCATGCTTATCCTTCCAAATCGAGGTTGGCCCCTGGCTAAGGGGACTGGATCGGTCCAGTCTTGGCGAATATTATACTATAATATTCACATAATTACAAATAAAATGTAATGAGTCTGTGGCGGCAGCTATATTTTGATATCGTCGTAATACCACGTTAGTCCGGCTAGCTTTGCCTTAACTGATTGGGCAGCGGTGGTATCATCGGCTTTGCCGGTTGCCATGTCCCCAATTAACGTGCCCAGTTCGTGTGCCCCGTCAACATCTAATCCACGGCTGGCCAGTGCAGCCGTACCGAAACGCATGCCTGAAGGCCGCCAGGCCGACTTGGTGTCAAAAGGCAGCATGTTGCGGTTGGTAATAATACCGACTGCTTCTAAGCGCTTCTGAAAATCTAAACTATCAACCTCATCAGGTAGTTTAATCAGGCATAAATGATTTTCTGTCGGGCTTACAACTCCCAAGCCGCCCTCCTTGCATCCATCTTCCAAGGCTTTTGAGGTATCCAGTACCGTTTGACTGTAGGTCTTAAAATCAATGCCATCCGGGTATTTATCCTCGCCCAAGATCTCTAGTAACGACTGCCCAATTGCCACCATTTGTTGCAAATGTGGTCCGCCGCTAGTACCGGGAAAAATCGTCTTATTAATATCACCAATATAATCATTCTTGGCAAACAGCATGGCGCCTCGTGGCCCGCGCATGGTTTTATGGGTCGTCATAGAAACAAAATCAGCACCAGCCGCCCCGGCCTTAAACGGCGAATCATGGAGTCCAGCAGCGACCAACCCATTAATATGAGCGATATCCGCGAGCACCAGTGCACCAGCCTCGTGGGCGGCCTTACACATGGCTTCAAACTCATACTTGCGTGGATATGCCGAGAAACCAATGATAACCAGCTTAGGCTTAAAGCTTTTTAGCTTCTGCATATAATCATCACTATCCACCTCAAACGTTCCGGGCGTGACTTCTTTTACGTCGTAGGTCCCATGCTCAAAGAACTTTTTGTAATTGCTGGTGGCATGCAAATGGGAAAGATGGCCTCCATTGGCTAAACTTAAGCTCAAGATCTTATCGCCCGGCTCAAGCATGGCCAAGTACACCATGGTATTGGCGGGCGAGCCCGAAAGTACCTGCACATTCACGCCATACTCGCCGGTAGAGTCATAGACCTCAAGCGCTTTTTGCTGCACCAGAAGCTCCATTTCATCGGCATTCGTAACGCCGGCATAATATCGTTTACCAGGAGAGCCCTCGGCATACTTGGTGCTCCAAACCGAACCCATTAGCCCTAAGGCCTTGGGGGAGGGGTAGTTTTCCGAAGCAATTAAGTTTAGTGTGTCGCGCTGGCGGGCATACTCGTCGTGGGTAAGTTCAATAAATCTATTCATACTTCAATTGTAGTGGCTGAGATGAGATCGTGCAAAAATGGTATGATTTATACATGAGGCAATATTTAGATCTCTTGCAAGATATTCAAAAAAACGGCACGATTAAGGGCGACCGCACCGGCACCGGCACTACTAGCGTATTTGGACGGCAAATGCGGTTTAACCTGAGCGAGGGATTCCCTGCCGTCACCACCAAAAAGCTGTACTTGCGTAGTATTATTCATGAGCTCTTATGGTTCCTGCAGGGCAGCACTAACATAAAATACCTGGTAGATAATGATGTCCATATTTGGGATGAATGGCCCTATCGTGCTTATCTCCAAAAACAGGAAAAACCGGTACCTCCCTCCGACAGTGAAGAATGGCAGATCGGCATTAAGGAATTTACCGAAAAGATTAAAGCCGATGATCAATTTGCCAAAGAACATGGCGAACTCGGTCCGGTCTATGGCTATCAGTGGCGCAGTTGGCCGACACCAAGCGGCGAGCATGTCGATCAAATCCAAAAGGCCATCGATATGATTAAAACCAACCCGAACTCACGCCGGATTATTGTCTCAGCCTGGAATGTGGCTGAGATTGACGAAATGGCCAAAGCCGGTCTCCCTCCGTGCCATACGCTCTTTCAGTTCTACGTAGCCGATGGCAAGCTCAGCTGTCAGCTCTACCAGCGCAGCGCCGATACGTTCCTGGGAGTGCCCTTCAATATTGCCTCCTATGCCCTGCTGACCATGATGATTGCCCAGGTGACAGGCTTGAAGCCAGGAGATTTCGTGCATACCTTTGGCGATACGCATATCTATAGCAATCACACCAACCAGGTCAAGGAGCAACTCAGCCGCGAGCCTCGCCCATTACCGACTATGAAGGTTAATCCCAACGTGACATCGATTTTCGATTTTACGTTTGATGACTTTGAGCTGGTCAATTACGATCCCCATCCGGCCATTAAAGCTCCAATAGCCGTCTAGCATGGGGATAAACCTAATTGTTGCCGTCGCGGAAAATGGCGTTATCGGTCGCAACGACGGCAGTCTGCCCTGGCGCTTGCCGGCAGACTTAGCCCGCTTTAGGCAGATTACCTTACACCATCCAATTATCATGGGACGAACAACCTATGAGTCCATTGGCCGAATTTTACCGGATCGGCGCAACATTATCATTACGCGGAATTCTTCATTTCATATTGATGGCGCCGAAGTAGTCCATTCACTTGAAAGTGCCATCGCCTTGGCAAGTGCTGGCGATAAAGAAATTTTTATTATAGGCGGCGGATCAATTTACGAGCAAGCGCTGCCGCGAGCCGATGTGCTGTATCTTACCGAGGTACATGCTGAACCTGAGGGTCAAGTTCTATTTGAATATAATCGGGATGAATGGGAAGAAGTTGAACGCGACGACCGCCCTGCCGATGATCTAAACCAATACCCTTATTGCTTTGTAAAGTTAGTGCGGAAGTAATATTAAATTTAACGCGGCAGCTTTGCCTTAATCGCCGACCAAACCTTTTCGCTCACCTCTTTCTTGGTAGCTACTTTTCCACCCTCGGCGCATTCAATTAAATGGAATATCGTCGGAAACAGTTTTGCCATTTCTAAGTAAGCTTGCTCGGCCTTTTGTAAGTGATGTAAATCGTCTTCATGAATGTCGCGTTTTTTAGTGCCAAGGTATTCCCGCTGTTTCTTTTTATCAACTAGTTTTTGAGCAAGCGCTGCCGGCATATGAAGCACAACATTAAGATCCGGCCGCGGAATGCCGAGCAAGCCAAATTCCAAGTCTTCAATCCATTCAAAAAAGGCTTTGCGCTCCTCGCTGTCGGCAAAACGAGCACCTTGGTGGGCCATATTCGAACCGACATAGCGATTGGCCAGGACAATTTTGCCGTCGGCTAAAGCCTCGCGGATAGCGAAACCAGCCTCAAGTCGATCCATCGCGTAATAAAGAGACGCTTGATAAACGTTTACCTCGTCGACACTGCCATATTTACCATTAAGATACCGCTCAACGAAATGCGCACTCGGTTTGCCGTATTGCGGAAAATCAAAAACGGCAATTTTATGTCCTTCCTTACTCAGGCGCTTGTGAAGCAGTTCGGTTTGAGTACCTTTGCCGGCACCGTCGGTGCCCTCAATCACGATAAATAAGCCGGGCTTTGTCATCAGACCCTCGGCATTGAAATTGTATCGGTATATGCCCGCGGCAGCATCATTTCCGGTTTCCAGGCTTTTTTAACCTCCTGAATAGAGCCTTTTACCTGATATTTATCGCTTTCGCCATAGGTTTTGTCGGCCTTAGCCATATGGTAAAACACCAGCTGAGCCACCCGCATGCCCACGGGAAGCGGCACTGAAACATCATTATCATTTTGAATTTCCATAGTCCAGCGATTAATATACCCCGGATCGCCCCAGCCAGCGTCCTTGCATACCACAATGCCGTTGCGTCCCCACGTGGAACGGGCTTGCATGGTAGTAGTGCCTTCATAAGCAATACCGGCAAATTCAACGGTGTGCGCTAAAATCCGCTCATGCGGCCGCAGCACAATAATCGGATGATTCAGGGGGATGTTCTTCCAAGGACGGCGATTGTGATGCTCCGCCCAGTCCTTGTTGCTGATAGCTTTGAGCGGGCCTTTAAAATAATCTTCAACCGAATAGGCGTCAAAGGGGTTGTAGTAGTCCTGGTTGGTGGCGCTGTCGGTAACATAAAACCACTCGCCAAGGCGAACATCGACGCTGCTGCCCTTCACGTTCGCGGGCTCAAACGGATCAATAACGATCTGTCCGCTTTTTAGCGCAGCCTTAATTTCCCGGTCGCTAAATACTCCCACGACTACTCCTTAAAACTTTTCTCAATCATATCACGAGTTACCGCTTGGGGTTAGCGGTAGCAATTGCAGCCTGAACGTCCAATTTAATCCCTGGCCCCATCGTGCTGCTGAGTGCTGCTGACTGTACATACGTACCCTTGGCTGCAGCTGGTTTGGCTTTCATAACAGCATCAATGGCAGTAGTCGCGTTGCTCATC
>DASVGB010000108.1:0-3268 GCA_036379755.1 Candidatus Saccharimonadia bacterium
AGTAGAGGGGTGAGTGGTATTCTGGCTTCATGAGGCCTTGCCTTTGACTTTCTCGGCCGCGTCCTCAGCCTTTTTGGTAGCAGCATGGCCGGTTAACGTCAGGAACACATCATCAAGTGTCGGACGGTGCAATGAAATGCTTTCAACCTCAATGTTGCCGGCTTCAAGCCGCTGCAAAACCTCCTTCAAGGTCTTCACCCCGCCCTTGCTGGCAACGCTCAGTGTTCGGCGCTCGGGATCGGCTTGCAGCGATTCTCCATCAACGATCTTCCGTGCTTGTTCGAAATTGCTGTTTTTACTAACAATAATCTCCAAACGATCGGCACCAACCCGGGCTTTCAGGTCGTCGGGTGTTCCCTCGGCAATGACCTTGCCGTCATCAATAACCACAATACGATCTGCCAGTTGATCAGCCTCATCCATATACTGTGTCGTTAGAAGGATGGTTATACCGTCTTTGGCAAGTTGCTTTATCATGCCCCACATGGTTAGCCGACTGCGGGGGTCAAGGCCGGTAGTTGGTTCATCAAGAAAAATAATCGGCGGACTGGCGATCATACTCATAGCCAGGTCAATCCGTCGCTTCATGCCCCCGGAATAGGTTCTTACCGGTCGGGTTGAAGCCTCAACCAAGTCAAACTGCTCAAGCAACTCACTACTACGGCGTTTAACGTCTTTCACGCTGAGTCGATAGAGCCTTCCCATCATATAGAGATTCTCGGCACCGGTCAGATACTCATCAACCGCTGCAAACTGGCCGGTTAAACCAATATTACTGCGTACAGCGGCAGATTCTTTAACGACATCGTGCCCATTAATGCTGGCCTGGCCACCATCAGGAAGCAGTAGCGTACTAAGAATGCGGATGGTAGTGGTCTTGCCGGCACCGTTTGGACCCAATAGCGCCAAGATGCTACCCTGCTCAACGCTAAAATCAATGCCATCAAGCACCTTCAGCTTGCCATAGGACTTGCGTAACTTTTTCACCTTTATGGCTTGCTTGGGGGATGAATTGGTCTTCATACCCCTAATCTTAGCAAATCCCGGAATGATATAATACACTATCGTGCATCAATCTAATACTCGCTGTTTTGGCACTCCAATTTAAGGCGTTCAACCGGAGCATAATTATCAGTTAGGGCCATTCCGCCGCTTAAATCACGCTTAAGCGCCCCATCATCGAGTAGCGGCTGGTTCGAGTACGCAAAAATGATATTTTGGTTTAAAGCCAACTCTCTGTCGCCTTGGGGGTAGAGCTGGTAATGACGGAAGCTTGCCGAATATGAGCCATGAATAGCCCGAAGCAATGGGCGGCACCGCTCGGTGTCGGTACCAATAATGTTGGAGAAAACAATTCCATCCGACTCCAGACTGGCTGCGAGTTTGGCAGCATACTCACGGGTAGCAACTGAAAATGGAATCGCACTATCACTGTAAACATCAACCAAGATAATATCGTATTTGGTTGTATTCGCATTGAGAAATGCCCGGGCATCTTCATCGTACACCCGAATGTTTGGGCGGTCGCGATAGTTGAAATACTTTTTGGCTACCCCCACCAACTTGGAATCAATCTCAGCCACATCAATTTGGGACGATGGATACTTTTCAGCCAAATAGCGCGGCAGGGTAAATGCTCCGCCTCCCAGAATTAATATCCGATCTTTTTTTTGGACCTGCTCAACCAACACCGCCATTTGCTGGGTATAAGCAAAAACCAAATCGCTGGAACCATTTAAATACACGCCGGACTGGGCAGCTCGAGGACCGGAAACCAGTATGCGGGTTGGCTGGCTGTTATAGGAAATATCTTGGACCGTATATCTGGCAGAAGGTGTATCAATATCGGCTACTACGCCTTCAGCTTGAACCTGGTAAAACGATATAAATACAAATAGAGAGATGAGCGAACCAACGCCCAAACGTTTCACTATTTGCCTATAAGGAGCAAAAAGCAGACTGCAAAATATCAACAATAACGTAGTAAACAAAAGCGTTTCCTTCGACCCGATATAGCCAAAGAAAATAAAACCGACGCTAAAGGTGCCGATGATTCCACCAACCGCATTCGCTGCGCTCAAGAATGCTACCGAGGTACCGGTTGTTTCTAGTGAAATCGTTCGCAGCCTTGCCAGGTAAGGACTAATTACACCAAGAAGAAAGCTGGCGGGAGAAAAGAGCAGTGTAGCCACGAGCAGGCCTTGCAAGCGCGGGTCGCTGACGTTGCTGGTGGCGACTTCCAGCACGGTATCGGAAAGGAGCAGAGTAAACACCACCGCACTTGCGGCCATGAGCAATAGCCATGCAATGTCAGATCGCTTAACCCGCTTATCGGCAACCAGGCCACCGGCGGCGTACCCCAATGAAAGTGCAGCAATAATGACACCAATGACACTGGTCCAGACATAGGTTGAACTTCCAATGCTTGGCGCTAAAATCCGGGCAGCCGCCAATTCATAGGCCAGCAAAGAAAACCCAGTAATAAAGGCTACAATCTCATATCTGGTAATGCGCTTCACAGCACGACCTGCGTTATTAATAGCTAGTAATCTGTTTTGCGTAATCTAAAAGGTCGGGATTTTGACATTTTGGTTCATCGTAAAAATATGCCGTAGTGCCACTGCCAAGCCGCTTCGTTGCGACGGCCGCACCTTCTTTTTCTGGCTGAAATGTTATATGTATGCCGCGGCCGCAGGCCTGAAATGTCGGCACCGTTGCAAACAAGCCATTCACATCCTTACTACTAAGCAAGGGAATCTCGGCACTACGCATATCACTTTTGCTTGCTAAATATAATTCTGCAGTCGATCCGTTTACTGGCGGGTAATACCGATAAAGAACCTCGCCCAAGCTGTCAGTGGCGGCCGGAAGCACTAGTTTTGCTGCCGGAATATAGGCCTTACCAGATAGTGGTTCAATAACTAGAGGACGATTAAGATTCTCTCCTGCGCGCACAATTGTAGTTGCTAAGCGATCGCCGCCGATATTGCTGCGAAGCAGTTCAATCGTAACGGCGCTGGTGTAAACGGTGAACGCTGTGAGTACGAGAATAGTTGCAGCAAGGAATGCATATACTGGCTTACCCAATGGATTCATTCTAGTCATGCTTAAAGTATACCACCTCAAAAAAAATAATTTAACATTTCGAGTTCTGACGGCCCATCCCCTCCAATAAACGCCCATATGCTAAGTACTACTTTCCGACCCCCTCCATAAGCATGCCTAGTTTGCGAACCGTATTGATATTACGAATTGTCATATGCTTATA
>DASVGB010000109.1:0-5551 GCA_036379755.1 Candidatus Saccharimonadia bacterium
GTAAATGGTTTGCACGCTGGTAATGGAACCATGTTCGTTTGAGAAAAGACGATCTTCCAGCTGTTTAAGGTCAGAAAACAATGTCGCCTGGTAGCCACCCTCACTCGGAATTTGACCCAAGCTAGTTGAAAGTTCATTACCGGCCTGCAAGTGGCGGTAAATGTTGTCAACGAAGAACAAGATGTTGCGGTTCTCCTCATCCCGGAAATATTCGGCTAAGGTTACCGCCGTTAACCCTACTTTGGAGCGCAGCGCCGCCGACTCATTCATCTGCCCGTAGAACATGACCGACTTATCCATGAGCTTACTTTCCTGCAGCGTTTCATAAAGTTCATGCCCCTCGCGAATCCGCTCCCCAATACCGGCGAAGAACGATAAACTGGTGCCATCCTGGGCCACATTATGAATTAATTCCATCATGAGGACCGTTTTACCAACACCGGCACCACCGACAATACCAATCTTGCGGCCTTTCACAAAGGGCGTAAAGAAGTCGATAACCTTTATACCGGTTTCCAGAATTTCCGGTTTCAAGGGTTTAATGGTTTGACTCGGCTGGGTTGGCTTATAGATGGAGCGGCGGGGCTCTTTGCTTAAATCAGCCAACCCGTCAACCGGCTCGCCAAGGGCATTGAAGAGCCGCCCCAAGGAGGCTTTGCCAACCGGAACCGTAATCGTATCGCCAACCGGCTCGAGCATTGCACCGCGCACGGCTTTGGGGCTTGCTCCCAAATTAATACAAATTGCATGCGAGAACTCATTAAATGATTGAACTTCAAACAGGATCGATGGGTCGTCAGTCAGTCGTAATAAATCGCGCGGCGCCGGCTTATCGCCCACCCATACCACTTCGGTGGTTAGGTTATTGATTGACCTAATCCGGCCGTATGTTTCGCCCGCCATGCTACTTTGCCTCCCTTTTCTTGAGCATCTTCATACCACTTAAAATTTCTTTGATGCGCTCATCACCCGACGCCCGCTTGGCCCGATGCAGCATTAGTGCTAGATCGTCACGCATTTCCTTAGCTTTGCTTTTGGCAGCATACATCGCATTAAACCGACTGGCATACTGAGCCAATTTTGACTCCAACACCACCTGGCCCAGCGCGATTTCCACCATAACGGCCTCCATATAACTAATAATTTCTTTCGGTGAAGGCTCCAAAATATAGGTATGACTGGTAATCAAGTCTTTTTCATCAACACTTCCCTTCCCCAGATGTTGAACCACAGAGAATAAATCGATAGTAGCGGTTTCCTGCCGCATAAGCGACAGATAGGTTTGGTAATAGACAGTGACACGCTCATAAGCACCAAATACCTTGGCCAGCTCATGAACGCTCTCCCCTTTTTCAATATTAGGGGCCATAAAGACTTTGGCTATCTTCACCCCGCGCTGGCTTAAAAGCTGTGCGCCGTGAGCCCCAATGGCGTATACATCGGTTTTATCACCCACATCATGCTTTTGCATTTCGCGCACCAACCGCTCATCAATGTCGCCGATCAAGCCGCCGTCCGAAGTAATAACCACCAGGGCGGTCCGGCCATTACGTTGAATGCTTAGCATCTGGTCGTCTTCGCCGCTGCGCAGCTGGCTGTATACCCCCCACAGCTCATTGAAAAACTTGGTAGAAGACACCACGCGATCCTTAATTTGCGAAATATGAATACTGGCAATAACCTCGAAAATCGAGGTTAAATCCTGGATAGTTCCAATCCGCTCAAGATCCTGCTGAATAACAATTGGGCGCCTCATTTTGCCACCTGAACCGTTGCTAGTTGCAGCAGCTGTTGGACCAGTGGTGCCGGATCGGCGTCGGGCGCCATTTCCGCGGCCCGCTTTTGGGCTTCTTGTTTCAGCAACACGACGTTTAACGACACTTTACCAGCTCCGGCCATAGCGGTTGCCAGCATTAAATATTGGGTATTAATGTCAAACAGCTCTCGAGGCAGCTGTTTGTATACTTCATAAAGCTGACGGCCGAGCGCTAAGTCGGCTTGGGCTTCCGGTGAAAGCTCCGAACCAAACTGAGAAAACTCGGCGGCTTGGCGGTAATCGGCTAACTTGCGAAAGAGCTGACCGCTCAGTTTTTTCCAATCCTTATTTTGGACGCGGCCGCCCACACGGGAAACACTTAAACCAACATTTACAGCAGGGCGCACGCCTTTGCGGAACGACTGCAAGTCAAAAATAATCTGCCCGTCGGTAATCGACATAATACTGGTGGAAAGATAGGCGGTAATATCGTCGTTTGGCGTCAAAATTACCGGGATCGCGCTAAAGGTACCGCCACCGTCCTTCAGCTTGCCGGCTCGCTCCAACAAAGAGGAGTGGGCATAAAACATATCGCCCGGATAAGAGTCGCGCCCCGGAGAAACTTCCGCCAGCAATGAAATTTCGCGGTACACCTTGGCGTGGTTGGTAAGGTCATCATAAATAATAATCACGTGCCGGCCAGCCTTCCACAAATACTCGCCCATGGCATTCGCAACATACGGTGCAAGATACGATTGGCTCAGCGCATCGAAACTGGATGCCACCACAATAATGGCATGCTGAATCGCGCCGGTTTCATTGAGCTCGGCAATCAGAGTGTCAACATCGACCTGACGCTTGGCAATCAGGACATAAATAATAATCCGTCCGTCCTCACCCGCCTGTTGCTGGGTAAGCTGACGCATAAAGGTACTTTTCCCCGACTTGTTATCGCCCAATACTGCGATGCGCTGTCCCAGCACGAAGGGGAAGAGCGAGTCTACAATCGCCACGCCGGTAACGAGCTGCTTATCGAGCGCCTGACGTTCAATAATACCAGGGGCCGTGGCAAATACCGGCGCCTCGGCACTGGTAGCAATTGATCCTTTACCATCGAGCGGCTCGCCCAAGACATTCACCACCCGACCAATCAGCCCTTCACCGACAGCGGTTTGCAGTACCTCACGCTCAAGTACCGCGAGGCTCCCAAGTTTGGACCCATGGGCGGCAAAGGTTAGGACTTCGACCAGCGAGTCTTTAACCGACCGAACCATACCGCGATCGCCGTTTTCGAACATGATCAAACTATTAATAGCCGCTCCCTCCAACCCGCGAATGATAGTTAGCAACTCTTTAATAGCCACCACCTCGCCCGAAGGCTTCCCTTCGGCAATCAACCGGGCAAACTGTTCGTTTTCAAACACGATCTAAAGCCTTGGTAAATTTTTCCGGATGCGCCAGTAACGCCTGGCGGAAGGAGCAATCATACACGTGATTGATAGTACGGATTACAATGCCACCAGCAATATTGGGATTAGCCCGGAAATTTACTAATAAGTCAGGGTGGACGTTGGTCCGCAGCCAATTTACCAGTTCCTGCTTAAGTCCTGCTTTTGCCTGTGCCGCCAACACCAGTGTTACCGCCGGGGCAGTTGTCGCTAAACCTTCCAGCTGTAGCCGGTAGGCTTCAATTCCGGCATCGGTTCGCTGATCCTCCGGTATACGTTTTACAGCCGCTTCAGCACGCGAAGACAAGATAAATGGCTCGCCGGCCACTCCCTGAACCCGCTGTGCTGCTAAATACACGCTGTAGCTATGCAGTTCTTCCGATACCGCTAAGATTTGATCTACCGAATATACTTCTTCCGGCAGGTTAGGTTTCATCGCTGAACTCGTTCTTTAAATCAGCTTTGTGGCGCTCCAGACTTTCTAGCAAAAAGGCCCGCTGGGCGCCCAAGTCTGCCGCCTGACCCAAGCTATCAACCAAGTATGCTGCTACCGCCTCGCCCAACTTTTTATCGAGTCGCTCGATTAAATAATCCCGGCGCTCAGCCAGAGCCCGGTCGATATCTTTCTGTAATGTCTGCTGCTGGGTTTCAACAATATTCTGCATATTCGCTAAACTTGCTAAGGCTGCTTTGCGAGCCTCATCGACGTTGGCGCGATACACTTCAAGTTCTTTTTCGACAATCCCGGTAGTCAGCCGCGTGACTAAATCATTAAGCCTTCCCGAGGTTTCATCAAGGTTCTTCCCAAATCGGTCGGTGGCACTGGCAACCGCTGCTTCAAATGCCTGAGAAGCCAGCTTCTCGAGCCGCTCCCGTTCTGCCGTGGACAGCTCGGGAAGATTGATTGGCGGAGCATCCGGTTCGGCAGGCTCGGCAGGTTCAGCGGGAGCTTCCTGATTGTGAGCGTGCCCGCCCTTGTTCAGCTTTTTTCTTTTTTCAAACCACATCACAATCGCGCCCACTAGTACGCTAAATAATATGAGCAATCCGACTATTGTTACTTCTGTCATCGCCACCTCTAACACAAGCTTTTTATAAGCCGTGTCATGCTTATGTCATTACCCTAGTATTATAGCAGTTACGCTTAATAATTACAGCTGATGCTATACTAATTTCATGCCTTCCCAAGCCCGTCAGCTTATTTCCTACTCGGTATATGGTGCGTTCGCTGCTGCCCTAGTGGCTACATTGGGAAGCCTCTTCCTGAGCGAGATTAAACATTTGCCTCCGTGTGTGCTGTGCTGGTATCAGCGCATTTGCATGTACCCGCTGGTTATTATTCTGGGGGTCGGAATTCTGCGCGCCGAACGTGCAATCTACCATTACGTTCTACCGCTAGCCACAATCGGCTGGATGATTGCGCTTTACCATACCCTGATTCAGTGGAAGATTATTCCCGATGACCTTTCTCCCTGCGTGCAAGGAGTTTCCTGTACCACCGTTCAGGTCAATTTGCTCGGCTTTATCACCATTCCCTTTATGTCCTTGGTTGCCTTTAGTATCATACTGATATCGATGATAACGCTGATTATGCATGAAAGGAGCGCACGCCCATGAGTCGTGAAGCCAAAATATTACTAGGGATCGTATTCGTCATTACAGCTGGCATGGTGGCGTTGTTTGTGATTGGCGGTGACCCTGCCCCATCCTCAGAGGGGACCGACTCCTCCAAGCTGGTTCGTGAATCCAGCCATAAAACAGGTACCGGCCCCATTCAGGTAGTCGAGTTCGGCGATTATCAATGCCCGGCTTGTTTTCAGGCCTACCCGGTAATCCAGAAAATCAAGCAGGATTATAACGGTAAGATTACATTTAGCTTCCGCAACTTCCCCCTGCAGCAGCATAAAAATGCTGTGGTGGCAGCCCGTGCAGCCGAAGCCGCTGCCCTCCAAAACAAGTTTTGGGAAATGCACGATGAACTGTATCAACATCAGGAGGAATGGGCGCAAGTTTCTAACCCGAGCACTTTCTTTGACCGTTATGCCAAGGAAATAGGCTTAGATGTTGCGAAATTCAAGCAAGACGGCGCCAGCGCTGCAATTAAGAAAATTATTGATAGCGACCAGTCCGACGGTGTTGCGGTTGACGTGCAAGCTACACCAACCTTTTTTGTGGACGGGGTGAAAGCCGATGCGTTCGATTACAACACGCTTAAAACCATGATCGATAGCGCCAAAAAATAAGAGCTATAAAAATTAGTACGTAAAGTTAGCAGATCGCACAACGAAGATCTTCGCCGCCTTGGCTATAATGCTCCTATCATAAGTAACGATAAGGGGGTACCAGT
>DASVGB010000110.1:0-8643 GCA_036379755.1 Candidatus Saccharimonadia bacterium
AGCACGTCGGGCCTCCATTCAGTATGCCTAGTATTGTAACGGTCGTGACTCAGGGCGTCGAGAAAACGGGTGCTTAAGGGTGATAATTGCAGGTGTTAGACACACCAGAACACAGGGATGGTGAAATGCCCCAAGGTGGGACGCAGGTGGCGGGCCTCTAGAAGCCCGCCACCATGATGCGCCCAGCGCCGGTGCATGGGTGGGCCGGCGAAGATTCAGCTCCCCTAGGGACGCGGGGCGGCAAGGGCCTGGATCACGGAGACCCTTGCCGCCCTGGGGGCGTGCGCCCTTACGCCGATCACTGGAGGGCCGTGACCGGGTAAGTTAGCCGCGTGAAGCGGCAAAGATGGACGCAGGTGACGGAGCCCTCGCATCCGCCACCATGATGCGCCCAGCGCCGACTACCGGGAGAGCGTCGACGAAGACTGATAAGACAACACGGAGGCGGCCGGGGCCACCGGAGAGGAGGGTTACAGGACAACCCCGACCGCCATCCGCGAGACCAGGACTTGCACTACCTCATCGCAACGACTCCCTGAGTGTCGTGCGGCTTGCACACGACGGACGGAAAACAACACCGCCCAAGCCGCGCACGCTTTTTGGTTCCGCCGAGGGCAGAACGAAGAGCAGGCCCGACGGGTCATCCGGCATGATGTCCCATCTTGCATATTGGTATGTTCTGGGGTGTCAATGAAAGGCTGCAACAGACTAAAAGCCTGCCACAACTGTGAGGAAAATTGTAGTGATACTTTTTCATAACGTCAACCAAAAAGAGCCCTTAATAAGGCTCTTTTCAGACTCTACGCTCAGGCTTTTGAAGGAGCTAGTACATGCCCCCCATACCGCCCATGTCAGGAGCGCCACCGCCAGCAGACTTCTCTTCCGGAATATCGACAACTAACGCCCCCATCGTCATAGCCGTACCGGCTATCGAAACGGCATTCTGTATCGCCTCACGGGTTACCTTGGCCGGATCAATGATACCGGTGGCTCTAAGATCAATAAGCTTTTCCGGCTTGTTAACATCAAACCCAAATCCCGGCTTGACCGACTCCAGCACTTTAGCCAATTTTGCATCCGGGTTCAAGCCGGCATTCTCCATAAGCTGGCGAAATGGGTGCAGCAGCGCCTCTTTCAAAATAACCGAGCCGGCCGATTCGGAATCAACCACGCTAGCAGCTGAAGCGTTGATGCGCTTACTGAGATCCACCAGGGTGACTCCCCCGCCGGAAACGATACCTTCGGCGACGGCTGCCTTGGTAGCAGCTACGGCATCATCGACGCGGTCTTTCTTTTCGCTGATTTCAGTTTCGGTAGCGCCGCCCACCTTAATGACGGCCACCTTGCCTGCCATAGCGGCTAACCGCTCATCAATCTTTTCCTTGTCGAACTCTGAAGTGGCATTTTCGGCTTGGGCCTTCATTTGCACCATCCGCTGTTGAACCTCGGTTGGCTTGCCGCCGCCTTCGATGATGGTAGTGTCTTCCTTAGTAGCAATGACCTTGCGGGCGGTTCCCAACATATCGAGCGTGGCGTTTTCGAAGGTGATGCCCTGCTCTTCACTAATTACGGTACCACCAGTGAGTACGGCAATGTCTTGCAATACTTCCTTGCGGCGGTCACCGAAGCTTGGAGCCTTAATCGCTAAAGCATTAAAGACGCCTTTAAGGCGGTTAAGAATCAGGGTGGCTAGGGCTTCGCCGTCAACGTCCTCGGCTACAATCACCAACTCTTTTTTGCCGCCCTGAGCGACTTTCTCGAGCAGCGGCAGGATATCTTGGATGCTGGAGATCTTTTTGTCGGTAATTAAAATTAACGGCTTTTCATAGACCGCCTCCATGTGAGCGGTATCGGTAACCATGTAGGCACTGACGTAGCCGCGGTCAATCTTGAATCCTTCAACAATCTCACTTTCCAATCCCAGACCTTGACCCTGCTCTACCGTAACGCTACCATCCTCGCCAACCGCTTCAATAACATCAGCGATCTGATTTCCAATTTCGGAATCACCCGCCGAAACGGTAGCAACCTGGGCAATCTTTGCCTTGTTACCGGCAATCTTTTCGCTTAACCCAGCAATTTCACCCTGGACTTTAGCGGCGGCTCTATCCAGCCCTTTTTTAAGATCCATTGGATTGTGGCCGGCGGCGATCAGCTTGTTGGCCTCATACAGAATTTGATAGGTAAGAATGGTGGCGGTGGTAGTACCGTCGCCAACATTATCATTGGTTTTAGATGCGGCCTGCTTTACCAGCTCGGCACCGATTCCCCTGCCGAGGCTTTCGTCGTCACGCTTTTGTTCAAGCTCAACAGCCTTAGCAACCGTTACGCCATCATGCGTTACCTGCGGGCCGCCGTAACTTTTCCCAATAACCACATTTCGGCCTTTTGGACCCATTGTAACTTTAACGGCATCATAAAGCTCCTTGGCCCCTTCTAATACCCGCTTGCGGGCTTCGCTGTCAGCAATAATTTTCTTCGCCATAATTTCAATTCCTCCGGTTAGCTTAGCGCTTGGCGACAGCCAAAACGTGCTCTTCTTTAACAATTAACATTTCTACGCCATCAATCTTGATGGTTTCGGACTTATATTGCTCATAGACAATATGATCCTTTACCTTCACCTCTTTCACCTCTTTGCCAACAGCAACTACTTCTGCCATTTGGGGTTTTTCCTTGGCACTATCCGGTACATAAAATCCGCTGCTGGTTTTGTCTTGGGCTTCTAGTGGCTTGGCCACTACACGGTCAGCTAATGGCTGTAACGTCATTTGGGTAACTCCTCCGCTTATCACATTTATACTACTAAGTGTCATTAGCACTCACATGCCTAGACTGCTAAGGCTATCTTACCGAGAGGATTTTTGCCTGTCAACAGCCCAAACGTAAAATTTAATTTGGCTTAACGAGTTCAACAATAAAGCTAACAACTTCGTCGATAGTGCGGTTGGTCGTGTCGATAACAGTCGCATCATCAGCCTGCTTAAAGGTCCCCACGACCTTGGCTGCATCAGCCGCATCACGTTTCAATAGTGATGCAACGGTCTCATGAGCGCGGCCTCCGGCATTCACCCGGCGCACCCGTTCCTCCGGATCACAGGTAAAATAAAACTTGTAGGGAGTTTCCGGAAAGATCCGCGTGGTAATGTCGCGGCCCTCCATAACCACGCCATGCTCGTTTGCAAAGTTGCGCTGCAAGTGCAGGATTTCATCACGCACCGGCTCGTGGCTCGACACCACTGCAACTTGTTCATTAATGTCTTCCTGATGAAGTTTGCCTCGAACGTCATAGCCATTCACCGTTACGACGTTGCTGTCGTCAAATCCAAAATCGATTGTCTTAGCCAGCTTCAGTATCTCGGCGCTGTCGATCGGATTAATGCCATTTTGAAGAACGAGAAAGGTAATGCCCCGATAAAGCTCACCGGTATTAAGGTGCGGGAGCTTTAACCGCTCAGCTACGCCCCTTGCAACAGTAGACGTACCGGTGCCGGCTCCCCCATCGATCGCAATAATCAATTTTGTCATGTCTTCCTTTTGTTATGGATTGCTTGTTTCGCTTCGGCCAGTTCGTTCCACGGTTCTTCGCCGCCGCCGCGCTCAATCGTAGTTTCATGCCCCTTGCCCAGAAGCATAACCGTATCGCCCGAGCTGGCTTGCTGCATTGCAAATGCAATGGCCTCGCTCCGATCGTGCACTAAAAACAAATTTTTGTCACGCACTTTGCCGGAGGTTTCTGCCCCGGTGGCGATTTGCTCCACTATGCCCTGCCCGTCGATGTCCCTATCGTCTTCTTCGGTTATCACGACAATATCCGCATAGTGGCCGGCAATACCGCCCTGGATTGCCCGCTTGGCTTCATCCCGACGCCCAGCTGAGCCAAACATGACGATAAGCTTTTGAGGCGCTTTTACCTGCGAGCGCATATCGCTCAGCAACTTTTCGAAGGAGGCCGGGGTGTGGGCAAAATCAACAATCACATGATAATCTTGGCCTTCCTCGACCTTGGTCATACGGCCCTCGACATTACCAAGCGCCGCGATCCCCTGCTCGATTTGCTTATTAGTCAGACCTACAGCAATACCGGTACTCACGGCAGCCAGCGAGTTATAAACATTAAACCGCGCGGGCAAATGAAGATTAATGTGCAGTGTGCTATTCCCGCGCTTCACTGTATACTCGCTGCCGGTTGGAGTGGCTGTGATATTCGTAGCCTTTACGCTACCGCCATCAATGCCGTACAGGATGGAGCTTGGCACATCGGCGGCAAATAGATCAGCACTGGGATCTTCAGCATTGATAATGCCGGTTTGAAGTCCGGCCCGGTTGTCGGCGGCCAGCTGGAACATCCGGCGTTTGGCGTCGCGATAGCGTTCAAAAGTCCCATGATAATCCAAATGCTCATGGTTAACATTGGTCATCACGGCCACACTGAACGGCACGCCCCACACACGATTTTGGGCTAGGGCGTGGCTGGTTGTTTCCAGAACGAGCCACTCAATCCCAGCCGCGCGCATTGCTTTTATGCGGCTCATCAAAGGAAAGGCTTGCATGCTGGTCATGTGAACTTTATTGTAACGCTGCCACTGCGGCGTGCCATAACCAATTGTTGTCATGTAGCCAGCCTTGTAGCCAGCCTGCTTCATCATCGTCCAGATAAGTGTGGTGGTGGTGGTTTTACCGTCAGTGCCAGTGACGCCAATAACTTTCAAGCCGCGCGCCGGAAAGCCATAGTAAAGATTGGCCAAAAACGTCTCCACCAGATGGCCATAGGGTTCAATGCGGCGAAAAAGCCGACGCGGGATAAGAGTTTTTACAATGCGGCGAAACATTAGCTTATATTGTAGCTTTCTTAAGGTTGGCCGTCGACTAGCGAATAATGCCGGTTTGAATATAAAAGGCATAGAGATCGGGATCGGTCGTAGCAATAGTTGGACATACGTGGGGCGGCCATTCGGCAAATTGATCGGGATGGGGCAGCTTTCCCATCATTTTCAACGACGACAAAAGGGCTGGCTGTTCGGGCAGTGCCGCAGCTTCAACGCGATCCCCCAGAAGGGTGGCCGTTACTTTGAGCAGCCCCGCCAATGATGCATAGCCCAGCTTCTGTGCCTGCAGTTCAGCGGCCTGTTTGACTGAAAATGAAAGATGAATAACAACACGCATGTGCTTAAGACTAGAGCATTGGGATTAAATTTTTATATACATTTATAGTGCAGGCACAAATTAGGCACAATTCTGTGCCATATCTATGTAGGATTTGTCCCTTTTCTGTGCCAAATTAGGCACAAACTTGCAAATGAATATAAGAAATTTTTTCACATAGCCGGTTTGACTTAAAAGATCGATTTTGTCAGGATGTAATCATAGCCATTATTGAGGGGGAATTATGAAATTGAACGCACTACTGCAAGAGCCGCATAAAATCGGATGGGCCTTATTTGCATTATCAGCCAGCTTCTTACTAGCTGTTATTGTTGCCGGTTCGCTAGGAATGACCTCGCTAGCAATGATGCTCAGCCAGATTGCTCAACCAATTTGCGCATCCGCAATTGGGGTACTTGTCTATCTGGCAATGGTTGCGCGCCGCCATGAAAAAACTTCGCTAGAAGGCAGTTAATGTTAATAAAATAGACGGTGGTTGCGGCGAGACTGATAGGCCATTGCCAACCGCTCCCCTATTTGGTTCCATAGCTGATACTTACCGTGGTCAACAACCAGATCGTATGTACCAGCATACTCGGTGATTTCGGGATTAAACCCTCGTTTAAAGCGGGCTAAACCGGCCAGAGGGTGGTTGGTATTATCAATTTCGGCAGCTGGTGGCACGCCGTGAAGGTCGTACTCTTTAATCCCTTTAGCTTTGAGCCAGCGCATAATCTCCCACTGCATCAAATAAGGAGCTTGCAACTCGGAATGATCCCGATATGACGCGCCATCTTTATACAGTGCCGATTCCCCCAAATAGGTTATAAATGCTCCGGCTACTGGCTTGCCCTCATAGGTGGCAAAAAACATTTGGCCGGTCCTCTGCTTAGAATGCAGATCCCAAAAATCAAAAAAATACTGCTTGTTGCGAACATATACACCGGCTCGTTCATATGTTGTTTTTGACATCTCATACAGACGGTCAACGCTCTCAAGGGTGGTTTCAACCGTTTCAACCTTCACACCTTTTTTGACTGCCAGGCGAATATTATAGCGAGTCTTTTGCTTAAATGAAGCTAAAATGTCATCTTCACCCGGAGTAAGATCAACGACCACGGTTGCAATATTGTACTGAATATCTCGAGACGCCCTTACCAGCCCGGCCGATGCGAGCGCACTTAGTTTGGTGGCCTTGGGAAGTTCAGGATCAATTTTTACCATGAATGCACCGGTCTTTTTAAGTTCTGCTGTTATCCGCTTAAGCTGCTGTATGTCTTGCACGCCGGGCCCCTTGGGGATGTACCACAGTTCACCGAACATTGGCACATTCCGCACCAAGGCCAGAATAGCGGTACCTTCAAACATCAAATAGTTGGCTTTCCAGCCGTGACGCGACTTGGTTTCGCCGAAAGCTTTTGCCTGCAACACGTTGCCGCCATCAGGATTGGCCGCTATCAACGCGTCCCACTGCGCAAGCTCATCAGCGGTTGCCGGCTTCAATAGCATTACCGGCCCCGCACCCTGCGATAGAGCGAATAAGCCGCGTATTTAACCGGCTTGACCGGGATATCCCAGGTGCCTGCGTAATCAGCTTGCTGTCCCCCAAAAGCCTCTTTAAACCGGCTTAAGGAGGCTAGATGATGCGAACTGTCACCAGCCGAAGCCACTCCCCATAAATCAAATTGCTTTAACCCCTCGACCTTCGCGTCTACGATGGCTTGCCATACCAACGAAACCGAGGCCTTCACCCGGCGATTCTCTTCTTGATAGGCGCCAGCATGAGCGTAATAGCGTATACCACTCCAATCGTAGAACAACGCAGCGGCTACCGGCTTGCCTTCAACCTCAGCCAGGTACAGCTTGGCGGCATCGTGCGGCTGGAAAACCTCCCAGAGATTCTGGAAGTATTCGCTGGGATGAAACGTGACATGAGATCGTTTTGCTGTATCAGCCAGCATTTTTAGCAACACATCGAAGTCTTCTGCCTTATCGGTCTTCCTAATGACGATTCGCCGCCGTTTCGTGCCATTAACTAGGTTGCGGTGGCCCGATGCTAGGTCGGTACGAAGCTCAGCCTCTGATTTGGAAAGGTCGATAATCCGAGTATGCTGCGGATCGACCTCGGCAATGTTTCGAGCCCGAAGCGTAACCAATTCAGTAATGCTTATGCTTCTCTGCGGCTCAACGCGAACAAAGTCAATACCCAGCTCCTTAGCCGCATGCGCCGCTGACATGATCGCCGTACTCAATGCGGCCTCATCGCGCGCCGCCGGGCCATAAGCACAGTGCAAATAGCGCAACCCATGGCTGCCGCGAATCGACGCCGACCACTGCCACCCCTCGTCCGCCTCCCACACAATTTCACGCCCCAAGTGTTGTTGAAATAACATCCACAAGCGGCTCTGCAAAATGCTGCCGCCAAGCATTTGCAATGTGTGGTCCCAGTCGTTGGGCGGCAGTCCGTGTTTCATACTGCGTATTGTACGAGCAATCCTGATATACTTCTACCCTATGAATATATTGGGTATTGAAACCAGTTGCGACGAAACCGCTGCAGCAGTGGTAAAAGACGGACGAATTATCCTCAGCAATGTTGTTGCCTCCCAAGGCGACCTTCATGCGCAGTTTGGCGGCGTGGTCCCCGAGATTGCGGCGCGGAGCCATATTGAAATGATACTGCCAATTGTCAAAAAAGCCCTTGATGAAGCCGAAACTGACTGGAACGCTATTGATGCAATTGCCGTTACCAGAGGTCCGGGCTTGATTGGTTCGCTGTTAATTGGAATCTTGGCCGCCCAAACGCTAGCCACGCTAAAAAATATGCCGCTTATACCCATAAACCACATCGAGGCTCATACATATGCCAACTTTTTACTCCCCGCCCCCCTATCATTCCCCCTTTTGTCGCTCACGGTTTCCGGCAGCCACACCCAACTAGTGCTCTTTACGGATCACGGCCAGTATCGGGTACTTGGAAAAACCTTAGACGATGCGGCCGGAGAGGCCTTCGACAAAGTAGCCCGGATGATTGGACTTTCCCGCTCCAGCGGCGCGGCCATTGAAGTCGCAGCCGCGCACGGAAATAATCAAGCTTTTGCTTTTCCCAAGCCCAAATTAGGTAAGGAAAGTTTTAATTTTAGCTTTAGCGGACTGAAAACCGCCGTTTTGCGCACAGCCCAAGCCGCGGTGGGACGCGATCATCGAACCTTGTCACATGAATTACCGGCTTTATTACGTGATTCTCAACGCAATGATCTGGCGGCCAGCTTTCAAAAAACCGTTGTCGAAATACTGGCCGGGCGTCTGCTCCAAGCATACGAGGCCCACTCCCCTTCTTCGGTTGTTATTGGAGGCGGCGTGGCAGCCAATCAGGCGCTTCGAAGCAAAGTTGCCACACTGCTGCCAGTTACAGTCGGCTACCCCCCGCTTGATTTGTGCACCGATAATGCTGCCATGGTTGCAAGCCTGGGATACTTTCAGCTTCAAAGCGGCCGA
>DASVGB010000111.1:0-4217 GCA_036379755.1 Candidatus Saccharimonadia bacterium
TCGGGATGCCAAGTTCGCCAAGCAAACGGCGAATAGGCAGTTTTAAATCAGGGTATATCTCCGTCATCAAATGTTGCTCGAACAGCGCAACATACGTGCGGTCGGTTAAGCTTTTGTCGAGGCGCTTGGCAAAAACCGCAAAAGGATGCGGCTTTTGAGCATTGGTAAAAACCGTTCCCCAGCAGTCAAAAGCAATCAGCGTAACGGGTTTGCTCATCCCCGTATTATACTCTTCAAGCCAATTTCTCCGCGAATTTCTGACGCAATCTGTCCAGCTTGGGATTAATGATAATCTGGCAGTAGCGAGCTTCTTGGTTGTTGCGATAATAGTTTTGATGCTCCGCCCCGGCATTATAGAAAACCGTAAACGGGACAATCTCGGTGACAATCGGGTCCGGCCAGAGCTTAGCAACCACCTCTTTCGACCGTTCGGCGATCGCTTTTTGCTCGTCAGAATTATAGAGAATAATTGAGCGATAGGCGGTTCCAACATCAGGGCCTTGGCGATTCAGCGTAGTGGGGTCGTGAATAATCCAAAACACATCCAATATGTCTTCGAGCGAAATGACTGTAGGGTCGAAGGTTACCTGGGCCACTTCAGCATGACCGGTCTTCCCGCTATAAACCGCCTCATAACTAGGATGAGGAACCGAACCGCCAGCATAACCGACCACGGTGCCAGTAACCCCTTTCACTAACTGAAAGGCAGCTTCAATGCACCAGTTGCAACCGCCGCCCAGCGTTATGATCTCCACTAAGCGAAGAAGTCCAGGCTGGGCGTATCAATAAGCTCCATAACGGTTTCGAATAACTGCGGAAAACTGGTGTAGCCGGCTTCGTCGTTTAAATGTCCTCCGCCCTTGATCACCACCGGATCCACCAACAAACCGTCGGCCATTGCCCGCAGCGCCTCCTGCGTAACATACGGGTCATTATCGCCATAAAACACAAACGCATTGGTAAGATGATGCCGCACCACTTGCATATCGATCGCTTTGGTTTTTAAAAAATAGCTGTTCAACTCATTGCCATAATCTTGATAAAATCCGGCAGTAGACACGAGTCCGCGTACCGGCATTTCAGCTTGCTCCAGATAATCGAGTGCCGTGGTAACACCCAGCGAATGGCCGACAAGAATCAACTCGTCGGGATCAACACTACCAATTGCGGCCTTGGCGTCAGCCAGCCACTGTGCCCGGTCCGGATGATCGGGAGCGCTAAGCTCTGGTATCACAACCTCAATATGTTCTTCCTCGAGCTGTTTTTTCAGCCACGGAAGCCAGTGAGCCGAAGGGTTGCTTTGGATGGCGTGCAAAATAACAACTTTCATGGAGCTTGCGCCTTTTCCGGTTGCCGATTGCGTATACCAACCGCGGAAATCAACCCGCCGGCAATTAGCAGAAGTGCCATAACCCAGACGCCAACATGAAATGCCGACAATGAGGCGTTATACAAAACGTCTTCCGCCAGCTCGCGCTCCGATCCTAGCGTTTCTGCAGCTTTAATATCGAATACCGATGCCTTCTCCACCGCTTCCTGGGCCGGTTGGCTGAGCGTACTGCGTTCTACATTGTGATGTACCACCGTATTAAACTGAGTTGCGACTACGGCTCCCAGGGCTGCCACCGCCAGCAGTCCGGCAATCCGGGCGACGGCGTTATTAATTGCCGAACCAATCCCAGCCTGTCGATTGTCAATATCGGCCAGAACCGCGGTAGTCAGAGGCGCCACGGTCATTGCCAAACCCAAACTGAAGAGCATAATACCAGGAAACAGTTGTGTCCAGTAATTAAGATCGCGATTGACACTCAGTAATAATAGAAATCCCAGCCCGCCGATAATCGGCCCAAAGGTCATAAACCATCGCGGGCCATGCTTAGCGGCTAAGGCGCCAAATCGTGAAGACAGCATAAACAATAGGATAGTTACCGGAAGCAATGTCATCCCGGCAGCCAGCGCCGAATAGCCGCCAACTTGCTGCACGTAAACGGTAATTAAAAATGAAGAAACCGTCAGTCCGGCGTAAATTGCCAGGGTAGCCAGGTTGCCAGCAGTAAAGTTGCGAACCTTAAAGAGCGATAACGGCAACATCGGATGCGGCGTGCGGCGCTCATGCCAGAAGAATAACGCCAGAAGAAAAATTCCAGCGGCTAGGGGAAGGTAAATCAGCGGATGCGTCCAACTATAATTTGGTTGTTCAATTAAGGCAAAAACCGTACCGCCCAAACCGGCGGCACAAAGGATACTGCCAAGAAAATCTACCTTTGTGTTTTCGCGGACAGCTTCTTTAAGGGTAATGCTCTTCATCAGGAACAAGGTAACTGCAATCGGGATCACATTAATTGCAAATACCAGCCGCCACGACGCCAGGTCAACCATCAACCCGCCTACCAGCGGCCCAACAATAAATGATATTCCGGTCCACGCCGTCCAGGTTCCGATTGCTTTGCCTTGGGCCGGACCAGAAAAACTGGAAATAATCAGCGCCAGTGAACTCGGTACCAGCAAGGCTCCGGCAACTCCTTGCAGAGCACGGGCCACAATCAAAAACTCGCTGGTAGGCGCCGCGGCACACAATACCGAGGCTACCGCAAAACCGATCAGCCCGGCCGCCAGAATTTTTTTTCGTCCAAATAGATCGGAAAGCGACCCGGCAATCAGGATGAGCGATCCAAGCGTAATCAAATAGGCATCAACCACCCATTGCTGGGCGGCCAGTCCTCCCCCAAGCTCGCGCTGGATCGCCGGCAACGCTACATTTACCACGGCAATATCAAGAAAAGCGACGAATGAGGCCAGAATGCTTACTACCAATATGAGGCGTTGTTGCTTGCTCATACCGCCATCATAGCAAATGGTATAAGCTAGTTGTATGCTTCCACCACTGATTGATGCCATCATTTTGGGAATTGTTGAAGGATTAACCGAATTCCTGCCGGTTTCATCCACCGGCCATTTGATTTTGGTCGGACATTTGCTGGGTTTTACCGGAGCCACCGCCGCTACTTTCGAAGTTTTTATTCAGTTAGGCGCAATTCTGGCTGTCGTGTGGATTTACCGCCAGCGTTTTCTCTCCCTGTTAAGCTTAGCGCCTTCCAAATCCGGCGTTCAAGGCCGCCGCGGGATCATGCTGCTAGTCATCACTACGCTGCCAGCGCTTATTTTCGGATTTCTCCTCCACGACTTCATTAAAACTTCATTATTCACCCCGCTTACCGTGGCACTGGCCCTCGGCGTTGGCGGCGTCGTCATTATTCTCTTCGAAAAGTTTCACACGCCCAAAAAGGCCGCCACACTCAACACCATTACCGTTCGCCAAGCCGCCGCCATCGGTTTCTTTCAGGTCCTGGCTCTCTGGCCCGGCGTTTCTCGGGCAGGCGCAACCATCATCGGCGGGATGGTTAGCGGGCTCGATCGCAAAACCGCTGTGGAGTATTCGTTTTTAGCAGCCGTCCCAGTGATGTTGGCGGCCACCGGATATGATTTGCTCAAAAGCCTGCCCAACTTACAGCCAAGCGATATACCACTATTCGCCGTTGGTTTTGTCACCTCATTTATCGCTGCCTTAATCGCCATTAAGTGGCTGCTTAAACTGGTACAAACCCAAACCTTCACAGCCTTCGGCTGGTATCGCATTGTTCTGGCGCTCATTGTTGTATTAGTTTTGCTCTAAATCAAGTCCCAATCCAAAAAGAACTCTATCCTTCCCGAGGGCCAGCCTATTCCGGCCCTGCATTGGTGCGGCCAGCGCACCAATAAATCAGCTCAAACTTTCTCAATTTTTTCGCTACTCAAATGTGAGTACCTAGGTACTCAATTTATACACGAATGTAAGTACTTACTGAGTACATTGATACTCATTTTTGAGTAGCTACCAAAAAACGTATGCTATCCTGAGAAAATGCGCGAAGTCATCCCCCCCAATGCTAAATTGCTCCCCCCTAATGCTAATCGCGTTTTTAAGGGGCAAATTTACGACGTCTACCAATGGGAGCAGGAACTATTCGACGGCTCAACCGGCACTTTTGAGATGCTCAAGCGACCCGATACGGTTAAGGTTTTGGCGGTGAAGGATGGGAAAATTGTCGTGCTCGAAGAAGAGCAGCCATATCACGGAACGTTTTTTGATGTTCCAGGCGGCCGCCATGACGACGCGTCGGAGACCGAACTTCAGGCCATGCAACGTGAACTGCGCGAAGAAACCGGCATGTCATTTA
>DASVGB010000112.1:0-3992 GCA_036379755.1 Candidatus Saccharimonadia bacterium
AAGGGCCTCGTGACCGCGCGAGCAGTTTTGCAACCGGAGCGTGGCTGGCTTCGCATCGTCCCACTAGTCTCGTTGAAACTAGGGTGAATCCAGGTGATACGGGAACGTTTGAGTTTCCAATTACGGCTCCGGCAACAAGCGGCTCGTTCTTTGAGCGTTTCAACATAGTAGCCGAGGGGGATCGATGGATGAATGATATTGGCCTGGGCTACGCGATCAAAGTAGTGCAACCGTCTTATACCTGGGCACTTTCAGGGCAAGCAGCATATGTTGATAGCTCAAAAACCGTACCTGTAGATTTAAACAACCTTTCTCCGGGGCAAACCGCCTGGTTCGTTCTGCGAGCTACGAATACTGGCAATGTTTCTTGGACCAACACTGGCGCCCATCCTGTCCGCTTAGGCACTGAAGGGCCAAAAGATCGCCCTAGCCGTTATCGTGTTGGCTCCTGGCTTGCTGGTCACCGCCCTTCTGCCCTCATTGAATCCTCGGTAAGTCCCGGTCAAGTTGGCAGCTTTGAGTTTCCCATTGAGGTACCTCCGGGAGGGGGAGTTTTTCTTGAGCGCTTCAATCTAGTAGCTGAAGGCTTCACTTGGATGAATGACATGGGTTTCAACTATCACACCAGAGTTAACGGCAGTTATGCATGGGCTCCGGTTAACCAGTACGCTTATACCGACAACACGAAAACTATCTCCGTTGATCTTTCTAATCTTAGTCCGGGTCAGACGGTTTTTATTGGTTTTACAGCACGTAATACCGGGAATGCGGTGTGGTATCAAGGGGGAGCGTATCCGGTTCGGACGGGTACATCTCGGCCATTGGAACGGATTAGTGCTTTTGCGGCACCTTCGTGGCTGTGGAATAGGAGGCCATCAGGACTTGTGGAAACCAGTATATCGCCCGGCCAACTCGGCACCTTTGAATTTGAATATACAGCTCCGCTGATTGCCGGGACGTATCATGAGTATTTTCAACCTTTGGCCGAACACATTACCTGGATGAATGATCCGGGCTTGCATTTCTATACCGTGGTGCAGTAGTCCGGACTAAAGGGGCAAGTCGAATTGGTTTTCGGGATCGGTCATATAGCGGTCAATATATGGTGAGTAGGTTTCTACCTGAATTTTTTGTTCAGCCGGCTTAAATGTCATAATGCGCAAATAGCCGTTGCCGCCGTTAGGCAGTTGTTGATAGTTTGCGAGGAGCTGATGAATCGGGCGGTTATCCACCACATCGGTACGACGGGCAGCACCGCGGGTGGTAATGATATCGTGCCCGGATAGCAACAATGAGATATTGAGGTGCGTGCGGTCAACCGCTAGCTTCTGCCAGATTTCTTCTCCGGCGTTTAACCCCTCAGCGCCGTAGTGCTTGCAGATTTGACTGTTTGACCGACCGCCTTTAAAGTTGGTAAACGAATGGGTGGTAATAATGGCTTGGCGGTTGGGGTACAGCGCGAGCATCCAACCTGTCCAATAGACAACATCGTCCGGTGGGCAAAATTCTAGATTAAAGGCTATGTACTTGGTGTTTCCTACTTCAAATAACTGGTAGCTGTTTTTATCGTACCGATGCAAATTGGGATGGTTCAGTTGGGTATTAAACTCCAGGAAACTACCGCCCCAAGCCGGCGAGCGCTTCAGTCGCGACATTGGGAAATATTTTTGATACAGCGGCGCGCTGCCTGTGTGCGTGAAATCATGATTTCCCGGCGCCAGACCATAGGGGACAATGCCGTCTAAAAGTGCCATGGCGGCGCTGGCTACCTGCCACTGGCCTTCGGCTTCCGGTATGTTCACAATGTCGCCTTCTTGCGAAACAAAGACAATATTTCTCTCCTTAGCTTGGGCGGCAATCCATGAGGTTTGAGCCATAAAAATTTCCGGAAAGAATTGGGCATAGGCCTGAGTATCTGGCATAACGATAATGGTATATGGCCGGGTTGATTGGCTGGAAGATGAAGCAGCCTCTGGTGTTGGTGCTTCCGGGTGAACGAACCGCGGGTAGTGTATCGGGTACGATAAAAACGAGGCGGCCACCAAAAGAAGAACGAATAGGATACGTTTGTGCAGGAGTTTCATGTCGGTAAGATTAATCCAATGCTACTATAGCCAATCGGTACTGCCAACGATTATCGGCGACCGTGCGGCGAATATGCATTATAATCAAGGCTAGATGCTAAAAATGCCAAAAACATTGCAACAGTTCCTTCTTGAGGAACTGAAGGATCATCCGGAGCGAATCGACCTGGTAATGGTGATGTCTAATCTTGCCACTATTGGCAAGCTGCTTTCCTCCCAAACCAACCGGGCCGGGCTTGCCAACATCCGCGGTCTCTCGGATACCGAGAACGTACATGATGAAACCCAGGCCAAGCTGGACTTATATGCAAATGACCTTTGTAAAAGCTACTTGGAAAGTACCGGTTCATTTGCAGCCTTGGCCAGTGAGGAGGAAGAGCAGGTAATTGATCTTCATAGCCCGGATGCCAAATACATTATTGCGTTTGACCCTTTAGACGGCAGCAGCAATATTGATGTTAACGTGAGTGTAGGCACGATTTTTTCGGTTCATGCCAAGCGCGATGACGTACCGGCCGGCGATGAACAGCAATTCTTCCAGCTCGGGAAAGACCAGGCACTAGCCGGCTATATTTTGTATGGCTCCAGTACTATCCTGGTATTCAGTTGGGGTGAAGGCGTGCACGAGTTTACCCTTGATGTTGACCTTGGTGAGTTTCTATTAAGCGATGCTCATATGAAAATTCCGGAAGCCTGTACCTATTACAGCGTCAACGAATCGTATGTAGCGTCTATGGCCGAGAAGGACCAGAAGTACGTGGCGGTGTTGCGCGAAAAGACCACGAAGCAGCGCTGGATTGGTTCGTTTGTCGCCGACTTTCATCGCAATCTTATAAAAGGCGGCGTCTTCTTTTCCCCACCGGTCGATACAAGCGGGCAGCAGCAGTTTAAGCCGAAGCTGCGTTTGAATTATGAGCTGAAGCCTCTCGCATTTTTGGTTGAACAGGCAGGCGGTTCGGCTATGGCTGGCGACGAGCGGATCTTGGAAATCATGCCGCATGAGCTCCACCAGCGGGCATCTGCCACTCTGGGAAATGTCGAAATTGTAACACTTTATAAGGAGTCATAAATGAATCACGCAGAACAGTTAAAAAAAACCGCCCAAGCAATGATGGCCGAAGGTAAAGGCTTGCTAGCCGCCGATGAAAGCACTGCCACCATTGCTAAACGGTTTGAATCGGTGGGGATGGAAAACAGCGAAGAGCATCGCCGGCAGTACCGTCAGCTACTGTTGGAAGCAAAGGGGGCTGAGGCTTTTATTAGCGGGGTGATTTTATATGATGAGACCGCCCGGCAGAAGGATGATGCGGGTAAACCATTTGTCCAAAGCCTGAGTGATCAAGGTATTGTACCGGGCATCAAGGTTGATATTGGTCCTCGCGAACTGGCTCTTCACCCCGGCGAGAAAGTTACTGAAGGACTTGACGGGCTGGGTGAGCGCTTTGCCGAGTATGCTGGCATGGGTATTGGTTTTGCGAAGTGGCGGGCGGTAATCATTATTGATGGCACTGAGCTGCCGAGCCAGGCTTGCTTGGAAGCAAATGCCCACGCGTTGGCCCGTTATGCTGCCCTGGCTCAAGAAGCGGGGATTGTGCCAATCGTAGAACCAGAGGTGCTGATGGATGGTGCGCATTCTCTTGAGCGCTGCTTGGAAGTAACCGCTAATGCACTTGATGTTCTGTTCGCGCAATTAGCAGCCCAAGGCGTAATGCTGGAAGGCACCATTTTAAAGCCGAGTATGGTGATTGCCGGCAGTGGCTCTGATACAGCATCCGATAGACAAACCGTGGCCGAGCAAACCGTGGCCTGCTTGAAGCAGCATGTACCCGAAAACCTAGCTGGCGTAATGTTTCTTTCCGGCGGGCAGAGCGACGAAGAGGCGACCGCTCACCTGGATGCCATGAATAA
>DASVGB010000113.1:0-7513 GCA_036379755.1 Candidatus Saccharimonadia bacterium
GATCTAACCACAACTAGTACCACTGCTGCCCTATTTAACGCAGCTGCTACCACTTTAAATATTGGTGGTGTCGCTACCGCAATAACAGTGGGTGCGACTACTGGCATAACAAATGTGAGGAACGAGCTTCAAGTCGGCTCCGGAACAACCGATGCTACCCAGTCCTTACTGCAAGTTGATTCGTTCGACACTTATGCCGATACCGCCACCTGCAGTACTACCGTAAACCAAGGTGCTATCTACTACAACACCAAATCCAATGCCGTTCGTGGTTGCGTGAATGGGGTGTGGGAAGACATGGTGTCTACCGCCTCGCTAGGACTGCAGTTATTTGGCGTTGTGCCGGATTCTGGCCCCACGCCGGGCAACTGGGTTGGTATTAACGCGACCATTGCTAATAACGGCCCGTGTAAAGTATATGTCGGCTCCGTTAACTCAGGCAGTAGTGCCAGCATCCGCTGGACGAGTTGCACAGCTTTTTCCGGCGGACGTAAAGTTATTGTGCCCGCCCAAACCAGTGACGTGGCGATTACGACCACAAATGGTAACTTTGTTCACGTATGCTTAACTGGTACGGATGGGCAGCCGGCAATATCGACATCGGGGACTGAAAACGCCAACCTACCGGCGTTTTCAGCAGCAGCACCAATTTTGTGCCTAGCGGATGTGAGGACCAGCGCGACGGCGATTAATGCCATTTATGATACCAGAACGTTTACCACTACGACCAAAGAAATCGTCAATAATACCAGTGCAACACCTGGCGTGGGAATGCTCGTTATTCAAAGCGGTACTGCTGGCCAAGTCAATACCAGTAGTACAACCGCTGGCTCAGCAAAACTCCGCGGGGTTATTGTGGCGGCAACCTCGGGTGCGCAAACTGCCAATACCATGAATGCAATAATTGCCACGGCCGGCCCGAACTATGCCAAAGCCACGGCCGCGACGGTGGGAGCATATGTTCAGAATGGTGCCACTGCCGGGTACGCTAATACTGCTGCAAACGCTCCGGCGCCGCTTAACGGTGCTTATGCATCCCTGGGGCTGGCACTATCAGGGTTTTCTACTACCTGCGGCGTCCTTGCAGATACTTGCCGGACTTCGATAGCAGTTAACTTGAATCCTAGGTAGACAGAAGGATGAAAGCTACAAACCTATTATATGCGGCTGGCGGCGGACTGGTTGTGTTGTTTATTACAACTTACGTGCTTGTACTGAATAGCCCTGCATCTATTGAGGTGCCAAAACCGATAAAAAGCCAGTTGAATTTCGACCCGATTCTCCCTTCCCAAAAGAGTTTCGAGATAGGGTCTATCACCTATACGCTTGATGCGTCGTCATTTCGCTATGACAAAGAGGCCGGAATACTAACCTATCTTTTATTGGTCAATCAAAGAAAACTAACCATTACCCAGCAGGCTTATCCGGAAATTTTGGTGTACGACAAGCTGGTGGGGGCGATGCATCAGTATGGCGAGGTTCCAGTCAAGTTGGGCAGGGTGGCCTTGACCCGGCCGGAGAATTTGAAAGGCAAGCAAACTGCAGTGCTTAGTACGTTCAATGGCAGCAGCGGAGTTCTTATTTTTATTAGTCCGGAAACCGATTTAGCCAAAGACCAGTGGCGGCAACTGTTTAATAATCTTCGGGTGCACAATGAATAGAAGACAGGCTAGCCATGCTTTCGCCTGGCTATTTATTGGGGCAATTGTCCTTAGTAGTTTTAGTAGTACGTCCGTACGGGCCAGCATTGGCTCATGCGTTGCAAACATTACGCCTCACCAAGTGCTGGTGAATTCGCAAACCGATTTTGTAATTCAGCTGGATAATACCGATGCGAACACTATCCATTGGATCCAGATACCCCAACTGGCTGGCTATTATTCAGTTGAGTCAGCATCGGCCGGGGGATGGTCGGTTGGAATTGATGCTGACGCTATTACATTTACGGGAGGCAGCCTGGCGCCGGGTGAATCGGCGGAAATTCATTTGGTTGCTACAGCAGCCCCGGATCCGCGGACTGTTTATTGGAACGTGCAGGTTTCCGATGGATCTGGTGGAGGCGTCGGTCGTTTTTGCGACGGTGATACCTCGGTTGAAAGCACCCAGACCGAACCGCCGCAACTAAGCGGCATCACGATTGCTAATGTTGGCGCTCATACCATAACGCTCAATTGGCAGACCAACCAGCCGGCTACCAGTCAGGTGCGCTATGGAACCACCGCTGGTTATGGATCGCAGAGCCCAGTGGGTTCTACCCTGCGCACCAGCCATCAAGTTACTCTTTCCGGTCTGATGACAAATACTGCCTATCACTATCAGGTCATCAGCGGAAACAGTAATGGCGGAAGCGTATCCGAGGACAGCACATTCTTAACGGCAATTGAGGAGAAAACTGGCGGGGGAAGCATCCCTGATAAAAATGATTCAGCCACAAGCGTGAGTGTGCCAGTTAAGGCGGTACCGACGGAGCATGTGCCGCCCACCGTTAGTCTCTCCACTAATTTAACTAAGCCCTTTGCTAAAGCTCCCACTATGAGCGGGATGGCAGCCGATAATGAGGCCGTGGCACGCGTGGAATATTCAACGGATGGCGGGAAGAACTGGCAATTGGTTGATAGTGCGCTGGGAATTAGTGGAAAAAAAGTTTCTTTTAGCTTTACGCCAAGCGGTCTTGAGGACGGTAATTACGGTTTGTTGGTCCAGGCGGTGGACACGTCAAACAATAAAGCAGCTACGGCTCCACAAACCCTGATTATTGATCGCTTACCGCCTGAGGTAGGGGGCACCGTTAACTCTATTGGAGCGCAAATCGTTTCCCCCGGTATAAGTGGCATCATATATGGCTTGGTGGGCGTCGATCAAAAGGTAACCTTGAGTGCCGTCGGTGGAGCGACGCAAATTCAGTTGCGTGCCAAGCGTGGCGGCCAGCCGGGAGGCGTCTTTACCTTGACCCATTCTCAAGACAATGGTCTATGGTCCGGCATCATCAGCTTTACTCACCCCGGAAGCTATACGCTAGTGGCCGAAGCGCTTGATGGGGCTGGTAATCGAACGCAGCGGGATTTGCAAACTTTGCTCATCTTGCCTTCTACGAAATTGGTTGATCAAGCTACTGGTAAACCGGTGGCTCGCGCGAAGCTGACGGTTTTCTATCTTGAACCGGAATCGAATACTTGGACCGTTTGGGATTCGGCCGCCTATGGTCAGCAAAATCCCCAGCGAGCAGATGTCGGTGGCAATGTTAATTTTTTGCTACCGTCCGGAACCTATTATCTCCAGGCTGAAGCACCGCGCTATCGAACGGTTATGACCAACATATTTTCTTTAAACGAGTCAACCCCCCTAACCGCTGACATTACCTTCAAAAAATTGCCATTCGGCGTGCCCATGTGGTTTCCGACTGTACAGAAATTTAAGACATCTTCTCATGCTAAAACTCAATCCCGCAACCAATTAGTTGCGGACGCAGAGGCACCGAACTTCAACCTTCGGACAACCGAGAGTGCTAGTGTTAGCTTACTGTCCTATGCCGGGAAGCCGACAGTCCTTAGCTTTGTATCGACTTGGTCGCCTCCCGCCAAAGAACAGTTGGGAGTTTTGGCGGCCACACAATCTAATCCTGATATTAATGTCGTGGCGGTTAATATCCAGGAAAACGGTCAAAAAGTTAAGGCGTCGTTACAGATTGCCGGTTATACCATGCCCATGATTGTTGATCAGGATGGTACTATGGTGGAGCCCTATCGTCTCCAATCGCTGCCGACTCATTACTTTCTTGATCGGCATGGGGCTGTCAAAAAGGTTATGGTTGGAGTATTATCAAAAGAAGAACTATTAGATGGTCTTGGCGGATTGTGATGCTGAGGTGAGGTAAAGAATGCTGCCACTCCAATTTTTCGGTCAAAACTTTCATTTCGCAGTTAATTTATGCGCGGCTCTGGTATTCTTTGCGGTATGCTGGCTTTACCTTGATGCCTGGAGTAATCGCCGGGGGTGGAAAGAGTTTTATAAATGGGCTGGATTTGCCTTGCTGGCGGTCGCCTCACTCGTTCATGCTGCCGAAATTGAGCAATCTGCATTAGGCCAATCGATATTAGGTGATGCCAGCGACAACGTGGGGGTGATCTTAAAAATCGCCGGCTATATCATGATTATTGTTGGATTAGCAATGGATCCTCTGCAACCGGTGCCAAAGAATAAGGGGCTGGGGCTATCAACCGAAAAAGAAAAAACGCCGCCAAATACCAAGCCCGCACCGGCACTATTGGTCTTTCCGGTAGCTTCGAAAGTCCTGCTTGCAGTGGGCAGTTTGGGCATTGCCTTCCTTTACTTCCGTCGGGCAACTACCGGCTTAGAGCGGCATTTGCGCCCGGTTGCGATTGCCTTTTTATTGATCGGAGTGGCCGATCTTCTGCATTTATTATCTTTCTGGCGAATGAGCGATAACCCGCTCATTTTCAACGCCGTGGCCGCGTTCGGTTGGGTGTGGTTCTTGGAGCATACAATCTTTTTGATCGGAGTTGTTATTTTAGGCTATTGGGTATGGAACTATCTTACCAAGCGCTTCCAAAGTCAGCTATTTATGATTTTTACCTCCGCCGTTGCAATCATTTTCTTGATTACTACGGTTAGTTTTACCTATTTAATTTTGGGTAGCATTCAAAAGCAAACCCTGGCTAATTTAACTACTGCCAGCAACGTTCTGAAATACGCCTTGCAAAGTAAGCAAGCGGAAACTCAGGCATATACGGAAACATTAAGCCAAAACCCGGCAATAATTGCCGCCGTTCAAAGTGGCGATCACAATCAACTCGTTCAACAGACGGCTACTTTCTTAGCGGTGAAGAACCAGTCCAACCTGCTCATTACCAGCGATAGGGGCAAGGTGCTCTTGCGAGCCGACGATCCATCAAGATGGGGTGACTCCTATTCAGCCGACCCATTAGTTCGTCGAGCCTTGATTGGCAGGGTCAACTCCTCCATTCAGTCAAAGGAAGGCGTAGTGGCACCCCAACTATATATTAAAACAGCGAGTCCTATCCGGAATTCAGCCAACGAAATCATAGGTGTTGCTATCGTCGGATTGTTGATAGACAACGGCTTCGTTGACGGCATAAAAAGTTCGACCGGGTTGGACAGCTCGGTCTATAGTGGCAACGTCCGGGCCGCTACCACTTTATTGGCTGCTGATCGCAAGTCGCGCCTGATCGGGGTAAAAGAAGTAAACCAGGATGTGCAAGCCAGGGTTTTGAAGGAAGGTAAAAGCTACGCCGGCGTAACCACTCTTTCCAACCGCCCATTCCTGGCCGTTTACGCGCCGTTAAAGGACATAGACAATGTAACGCTCGGCATGCTGCAAGTTAGCCAGCCACAAGACAGTATTTTGCAGGCCGCCGGACGTTCAATTGAACTAACGTTTCTGTTTGCGGTTGTCTTGATGATTGTGGCTACTGTTCCGGCGTATGTAATTTCGAACTATTTGACCGAGCAACTGAAATAATAGCTACGTATGGTTTCACAGCGGTTTATTAGAAGTATTGTTTACGTTAGTGTAAGTATGCTGGCAGTGCTTGCTGGCATCTTCATGGTTTCGACGCTCACGAAAACCTGGGATGTTTTGCACTTCAATCCTTTTGCGTTGTTATCCATGGCGGCCATCATTTCTAACGTTGTCCTATTGGTACTGATTAATCGGCAGAAGCGTAAAGCGCCGGAAACATTTTGGTTCTCCCTGTTTTTGCTAGAAATTATTTATTGGGCGACCTGTGAGATGATGCAGCGACTAAGCTCGACACCGGAAGCCGCAATCTCCTGGTATAGTATCTCCTCACCCGGATGGGTGTTGCTGGGCGTAACCTATTGGATATACACGCTGCAAGTTACCGATAACATGCGATTCATTCGCACCCTACCCGGGATACTTGCTGTCATTGCTGCGCCGCTTAGCTTCCTTCTTTTGGCGCTTAAAACACCTTGGCTAATTAACTACGACATACAGTCGGTGATCGCTAATCCATGGGGGTTCTATTCAGCCTATGGACCATTATTTAATTATTTCTTAATCTGGCTGGAGGTGTTTTTTATTGCCTCGCTGATTATGATGTTCCGGCGCTACCGATCAACGGAGGACCCGCGGGTTAAACGCCAAGCGCTAACTACCTCAATAGCCCTCGCAATTCCCCTGGCGGTAGGAAGCTTTACCGACGGAATATTCCCGGCCTTTGACATTAACGTAATTCCACTTGCGGTTACCTTGACTTCAATCCAGGCGGCAATTACCGGGTATGCCATTATCAAATACCACATCTTTACCTTCAATACCAAAATGGTGGCATCAAATATTTTGGCTGGCATGAATGAAGTCGTATTGATCCTTAACCGGAACCATCGTATTGAATACATTAATGAGCGGACATCAAATATCCTAGGATACCCGATGAGCACCCTGCTTGGCGCCAAAATTGAAACCTTGTTTACCGATGACCGCCAAATGAAAGATTTTAAGAATATAGCCCTGTCGCCGTCGGCAGACACTAAGTTTCAAAATACCAATGTCGATATCAAGACCGTTACTGGGGGGCATAAATCGATGTTGGCGTCTTCGGCTCAAGTTGTTGATCCTGACACGGGCGAGCCTGCCTACATCCTGGTAATGACTGACCTCAGTCAGGTTCAGCGCGTCGTACTTGAAAACAAGAATCTAGCCGACACCAAGCTGGCCATGATTAATGCCCTCGAAGATGCCCGCTTATTGGAGGAAGAATTGAAGAACGAAAAAGCCAATGTCGAGAAAAAAGTGGTTGAGCGAACGCATCAGCTAGCCGAGGAACAAGCGCGCCTAAATGCATCCATTAACAGCCTGCAGGTGGGATTTATGATTATAAATGGCCAAAAAAAGTTGCAATCCATTAACGCCGCTTCCTACGCCATTTTAGAAACCAAGCCAAGTAAAAGCTTTGATTTTGCCGAAGTAGCCAGCAGGCTAAGCACTACGATTGACCTCGAGAGTCAAATTCAGCAAGTCGTAATCACCAAAAAACCGGTAACCCTAAAAGATTTGATGTGGCGGGGTAAATATCTTCGCATCTTCATTTCTCCGGTAATTACCGAAAAAAAGGAGGTGATTGGTACAGTTATTTTGCTTCAAGACATTACCGAGGAGAAGATATTGCAGCGTTCCCGCGAGGAATTTTTCTCAATCGCCTCGCATGAGTTGCGAACTCCCTTAACGGCCATTCGGGGAAACACCTCAATGCTTCAAGGTTATTTTGGGGAGATATTAGAAAAGAATCCCGATATGAAAGAAATGATTAATGATATCCATGGTTCAAGCGTCCGATTGATTACTATCGTGAATGATTTTCTCGATGCCACCCGGCTTGAGCAAGGAGGGATGAAATTTACTGATGTGGACGTCGACACGGGCAAGCTAGCCGCCATCGTTATTCAGGATCTGCAATCAGTAGCCCAAGAAAAAAATATCTATATAAAAAATGAAATAGGTAGCCGGATG
>DASVGB010000114.1:0-2114 GCA_036379755.1 Candidatus Saccharimonadia bacterium
TGGTGCATCTTATTGATGTATATTCGGAAGACATTGTTGCGGACTACCAGACCATTCAGAATGAGCTTAAACAGTACAAGGTGGATCTTAGCAATAAGCCTCAGCTGGTTGTATTGAGCAAAACCGAGGGTATGCCTAAGGAGGAACTTCAGAAAAAAAAGCGCATGCTTGAAAAAGCCGCAAAAGTTGACGTTAGTGAGATCTCGGCGGTGGCTGGCAGGGGGATTAAACCGCTACTGGCGAAAATCGTACCGCTGGCGGAGCAGGCTCGAACCGTAAAGGATGCCGAGGAGGCCGAGCAGGCGATACCAGTGATCGATGAGGCTTCTCAGCCCAACCTTTGGCAGGTGGAGCATAAAGAAGGTGTCTATTATATTGGAGGGGAGAAACTGGAAGGGTTTGCCCGGCGCACTGACTGGGAAAATGACGCCTCAGTTGAGCGTTTGCGCGACATCCTGCGCAAAAACGGAATCGATAGGGAGCTCCGCCGCTTAGGCGCTGAACCGGGAGCTGCGCTTGATATTGGCGGCCACAGCTTTGAATGGTTGGGTTAACGCTGCTTGAGTTAATTCGAATTTAATAGCACTTTGCTATCTTCGTGAAGTAACGACGAGGAGTTAGCATGAGCAATATGTACCCGGAATGGATTCAAGAGCAACTAGACAAGATTGCTGCTCAGTCCAGCAATGCCTCCGATGATCGTACGGCGATTCGCTTAGCGGCCGTAGAGTCGCGGATTATTCACCATTTGGGCCGGCGCATGGAGCGGGTAGAGGCGAAACTGGACTTCTTGATTAGCTGTTGTGAAGTAGATGAAGCATAGTACAATTATCCCGGTGCCCGGGGATATAGCTCAGCTGATAGAGCGCTGCATTCGCATTGCAGAGGTCGGGGGTTTGAATCCCCCTATCTCCACCATTGTAATTATAAGTATGTAGTATGTACAAATCCGGCCCAGCGTCTGTTTTGCAAAGGACAACGCCCTTGTTGTATCTATTAATTTTTTTAAAAAGATAAATTTAACCGACGCCTTGTAGCCCTGACCAATGAATTTATTACCCAATTGGGTAGACTGAACTACATGAAAGGAGGTAATTATGGACCCTGATACATTAGATAGGGTAGCCGCAAATATGCCGGTTCCTCAACAACAGTTAAATGATGACGCTGCTAAAGCAGCAACCGATGCCCGAGTTGCAGCAATTGAGCAACAAAAGGCAGACGCCGAAGCTGCCGCACGCGCCAAAGATCTTGCAAATGCAGCTCGTTATGGTAAATAACTAATTCTGACCCCGCAAATAAAAAAGAGACGCTTAGCGCGTCTCTTTTTTATTGAAAGATTAACTAACTAGTCGTTAGTACTATCGCTTCGATTGCTGCCACTCTTTTGACCGCCGCGGCTGGCGGCTTCCTTAACCTCTTCTTTAGGGCGGTTGGCAAAGTTGCCCGGATTGTTTTCCTTGCCCTGTTTTGATCCTATCTCTGAATAGAATTTGCTGTCATGGGTTTCTGCGGTTTTCTGGCCGCCCTTTTGCCCAGCTTTAGCATGTCCTTCCGAATCGCCGTACCATCCCTGTCCTTTGTTTTGATTGTCTTGCTCTGCCATATGCTATCCCCCTCTTAACTTTCTCTTTATGCGAAACAGAATATGGGAATTGATGCGGGCGAGCATTATAAGGTCTTCTAGCATAGCCTTCATCAGAATGGCTAAATGCTCCTGTATACACATAAGATCGCCAGCAATTGCCTATAATAAGGGGTCATTGGCGCTTGGCATAATTACGAAAATAACTAGCCTGCAGGCCAAAAGTCCGGAAAAGATGCAAATTCGGCTCCCAAATTTGGCACCCTGTTGGAAATAATTAAAATCTCGGCATCATCGGGACCTTCATTCCATGTTCCCTGGATAGCCCCGGGAGCAATGCGGATCGCCGACTTAGGACCTATGTTGACAATATCGTCATTTACTTTGACCTGCACGTTTCCGCTGATGACAAAAATAACTTCTTCTTGGGTCTTGTGCTGATGGCCGTAGCTTCCCTTGCTGCCGGTCTGAGCTGGCATGCGCCGATGAGTGAGGGCTACCTGGGTAGTTTCCAGAGCATTCTTCATTG
>DASVGB010000115.1:0-5075 GCA_036379755.1 Candidatus Saccharimonadia bacterium
TTAACGCAGAAAGCGGTTGAAAAATTGATTACCGAAATTGCTCCGGCCTTTAAAAACCGCCAGGGTGGCTATACCAGGGTTGTTAAGCTTGGCAACCGTCAGGGTGACAACGCTAAAATGGCTGCCGTAATGCTGACTGAAGCGCCCAAGCGGGCGGCCGATACCGCTCCAAAAGCGGATTCTGCGTCCAAAAAAACTTCGGTTGCCAAGGCTAAGAAACCAATCGCTAAAAAGCCGGCTGCTAAGAAAAAGGTTGCGAGCGCATGATGAAGACGTATTCAGCAAAACCATCGGAAATTACCCGCGAATGGTATGTCGTTGATGCCAAAGGCATGAACCTGGGCCGTCTTGCCACCCTAATTGCCACGCACTTAATGGGCAAGCATAAACCAATGTATACCACGCATATCGACTGCGGTGATAACGTTGTGGTTATTAATGCCGCCGAGATCACCGTTACCGGCACCAAGTTAACCGAAAAGAAGTATTACCGCCACTCCGGTTATCCGGGCGGGATTAAAGAAACCACCTTGGAACGCCTGTTGCAAGATCATCCTGAGCGGCCGATCCAACAAGCCGTTGCCGGTATGTTGCCAAAGAACAAACTTCAAGCTGAGCGGATGAAACGACTGAAAGTGTACCCTGGTTCTGATCATCCGCACGATCCGCAATCACCTAAACCGCTAGGAGCACACCATGGCTGATTCAAAAGCACATTATTATTACGGCTTAGGGCGGCGCAAAGAGGCAATCGCAACCGCGCGTCTTTACAAAGGTGGCGGAGAATTAATGGTTGGCGAACAACTGGCCAAGGATTATTTCAATAATGATGCGCTTATTCAGCTTTTGGAGCAGCCGGTTAGTTTAGCTGGCCAGGAAAAAAAGCTGCGGATAACGCTCAATGTGAGCGGCGGCGGCAAGCGTGGTCAGGCCGACGCGGCCCGCCTGGCAATCGCTCGTGCTCTGGATAGTATGTCAGATGATTTACACACCACGCTTAAAAAAGCTGGGTATCTTACACGAGATCCGCGTGAAAAAGAGCGTAAAAAACCAGGTCTTAAGCGAGCTCGTAAAGCGCCGCAGTTCTCCAAGCGTTAGGATGCAGGTCCCTAATCTTACGGTCCTGTATGAGGATGATGATGTGCTGGCTATTGATAAGCCGGCCGGTTTGGTTGTGCATGACGCGGAAACCGCTACCATTCAACCAACGGTAGCTGATTTTGCCCGACAGCAGGGCGTGATTGATCCCGATAGCGACCGCCCAGGCATCGTCCACCGTCTCGATAAAGACACCTCCGGCGTGATGCTCATTGCCAAGCATCCTGAGGCTAAAGCCTTCCTGCAGCGCCAGTTCAAGCAGCGTCAGGTTGAAAAGAGCTACATTGCGTTGGTGCGCGGGCGCTTGCGCCAAGAACATGCCATAATTCGGCTGCCTATCGGCCGCCACCGCAAGCAACCGGTTAAGCGTGCGGTTATTCCGGGCGGACGCGCGTCTGTTACCGAGTACTGGGTTCGCGAGGTTTATGCTGGTGCCTCGCTGGTAGAGATCAGCCTGCATACCGGGCGGACGCATCAAATACGCGTACATTTCAGTTATCTGGGTAACCCGGTGATAGGGGATACCTTTTACGGTGAAAAGCAGCTTCCGCGGGGACTTACCCGTCAGTTTTTGCATGCGGCGCAGATAAGCTTGGAGCTGCCCTCTCATAAAAAAGTTACGATTGAAAGCCCGCTGCCATCCGAGCTAGAATCGTATCTTCAAAACGTAAGTAGTTAGGTATACTAAAAACATGAAATTACTGCTTCATCCTGCCGCTGAGACCAGAGTCAATGCCATAACCGCTCGTCCCGGCGGTAGCGTGCTCCTGTATGGTCCGCAAAATGTTGGAAAGCGAACAATTGCCTATGAAATCGCCCGGCGTTTAAACTGCCGAGGATGCGAACATGATGATTGCCGGTCTTGCCGGATGGTAGTTGGCGGGAATCATCCGGATGTTATTCGTGTTTCCCCCGATGAAAAGGGAAAAATCGGGATCGAGCAGGTTCATCAGCTGGTGCATGACTTGCAGTATGAGCGCTATGATCCAGCCGGCCAGCGAGTGGTTGTCATCGATCAAGCGCACCGCTTTACGCTACCGGCTCAACAAGCGCTGCTGAAGTGCCTTGAGGAACCGCCTGAAGCTACAACTATGGTAGTGACCTGTGAGAACCTTCAGGCTTTGTTACCTACGGTTGTATCGCGCTGCCGTCCGGTCCACATACCCCCGGTAAGCATTAATGATTTGACAGCATTCTTAAAAGCGGAGCAACCTGCCCTTTCCGATACAATTGATACCGTGGCGCGGCTGAGTGAGGGGGCGCCGGGTATGGCCATAAGCCTTTTGAATGATCCAGAAGCGCTTGAACAGCACAATCTGTATATGCTGGAAGCAAAAAAACTGTTTGAAACCGAAGATTTGTTTGAAAAATTGCAATTGGCAGCCGCTATGGCGATTGACGGCAAGCTGGAAAACCATCTTTCAGTATTAACTTCAGTAAGCCATGGTTTGATTAGGCAAAACAAGGCTCTCGGCAGTATTGCCGCCATTGAACGCTTGCGCCAACGCTTGCGGGCCAACGTGAGTCCTAAAACCGCGCTAGAAGCCATGGTGGTAGAGCTAGCATGATTTCCCTTTTGGTGGTCGCTCTTGCGAGCTTTGTCCTCTATCGGCTGCTAGGTGGTACTCCGTTGCGGCGTAAACATCGGCAAACCACCGGGACCACAAACCTTAAGATTGAAGAGCTCACAGAGTACGCGAGTAAGTTAAGAGCTTCGCGCAACTATCCCGCTGCTGAAAAAATTTATTTGCAAATTCTTAAGCTTGATCATCGGCATGCGGAAACGTACACCCGGCTAGGGACCCTTTATTTGACGATGAACAATCAAACCGATGCGATTGAGTGCTTTCAGATTGCTACCCAGCTTAATCCCACCGGTGGAACCTTTCACAACCTGGGAATAGCCTATTATGAAAACCGAAATTCAATGAAGGCAATTGCAGCACTTGAAAAGTCGGTGATGTTTGAGCCGACAGTTCAGCGCCATTTAGCCCTTGCTAAAGCTTTAAATAAAATGGGAAAGGGCGACCAAATGATTAATGCTCTCGAGCAGGCAGCCAATCTTGATCCAACCACGAAAGTATTGTGGTTGCTTGCCGATGCCTATGCCGCCGCCCGGAGAACCGAAGACCAGGAGCGCGTCTATCAGCGAATTCGCCAATTGGCCCCCAGGGACGCACGCATGAAAGCGCTCGACAAGGTCACGGCGGTTGGCGCTGCCACGCGCCGTACACCGGTTGAAAAGACCAAGCGCTGATGTTATGCTAATCAGGTTAAACGGCCAGCAAACAATATGCCCAGGTAGCTCAGCGGTAGAGCACTTCCATGGTAAGGAAGGGGTCACGAGTTCAATCCTCGTCCTGGGCTCCATATGCCGGGTTACCCAAGTGGCCAACGGGGGCTGACTGTAAATCAGCTGGTGTACGCCTTCGGGAGTTCGAATCTCTCACCCGGCACCAATAACGGTCCGACTATGGCCGTTCGCCGGCGTAGCTCAATGGCAGAGCAACAGTTTTGTAAACTGTAGGTTACGGGTTCAATTCCTGTCGCCGGCTCCATCAATCAAAGTGATAAATGAAATTTAATATCTAAGGAAAGCATTATGCCCAAACGTAACCGCCCCTATTTTGCGCTCGAATGTACTGAGTGTCATAATCGGAACTACACCACTAGTAAAAACCCTAAAAATACCACTGACCGGCTGGAACTAAAGAAGTTCTGCCGTCACGACGGAAAGGTAACAATTCACCGTGAAAGCAAATAACGCGCCAAAACGTCTTACCAAAAGCCGTAACCGGATGCTTTTCGGCGTCTGCGGCGGGGTTGCCGAGTATTTTAATGTCGACCCAACAATGGTCCGGCTTGGTTTCGTTGCGCTATCGGTACTCTCGGCAGCCTTTCCCGGGATAATTGTTTATATTATTGCTGCTATCATCATGCCCGAACCCAGCGAATAGGCATAATTTAGTCTATAATGAGGCCGGTACATCATAGGGGTGTAGCTCAGTTGGTAGAGCAACGGTCTCCAAAACCGTGTGTCGTGGGTTCAAGTCCTGCCACCCCTGCCAAGCTAAAACCCAACTTTTATGGTTGGGTTTTAGCTTGGCAGATATGTGAGAGCCACTCAATCCAGATGCGCAGCTTCACCCATAAAAACGAGTTTGACAAAAGGCTTTGCAATGTGCTTATGTTAAACTAGCTGTCTTTATATAGCGCGAAAGCAACCTATCTAAATCATGAAATCAAATGGCCAAGAGTAAAATTCAAAAATCACAGAAGCTGCGGCTTAATGAAAATGTTAAGTATTCCCGCAAGCAAGCTGCTATTTTTATATTGGCATTTGGAGTAATTGGTTGTATTTTTGTTTTCAATTCCATTGCAGGGCCGCCATCGACGAGCCAGCCTTTTGTGGTAAAGAATGAGGTCTTTGAGGATCGCAACATTCCGGGCGGTTGTGTTTCAGAGGATGATCAGCTGGATATAATTGGGAATAATGGCTATCTTGCCCCCGGCCAAACCTATACTTACACTACAAAAACACCTGACTGCGATAGAAATGACCGGATAATTCACATGGTAGTAACGTGGGGGCCAAAATCAAGCCGTAACATGCCAACGCTTGAACTTAGTTCCATTGTTGCGGCTAATGAACTTTGGGCTGGCTGGGGCAGCACGTATTTTGCCGCGGAGGATCATGTCGGCAAAAGGATTGTTGCAACGGCAAAGCCTCCTACGGTAAACGTTAAGACAAGCGCCGGATCAGCGTCGCTGTGCATGTTTTCTAAGTTTAATGAGCCCAAGAATTATACATTTACCATTAAAAACACGGGGACCGTAACTGCTACCAACATCGCGTTTTCATCTACCGACAGAAATGACTGGCCAGATTTCTATCTCAACAACTGCAGAACCAGCGATGCCGACCGCGATGGATTTTCTGACGCAGCTGAGCACTATAAAGCCATGTGGTCTGCTGG
>DASVGB010000116.1:0-2029 GCA_036379755.1 Candidatus Saccharimonadia bacterium
TGTGTAGGTCGCCTTTTTTAGCCTTGGTAACCAAGCGCTCAAAATAGGGAGCAATTTCTTTAGCCTTCGCCTCGGTCGTGGTAATTTGCTCATGCAGCACCAGGGAGGTGACCTGGCCGCGAATCAGCGCCCGGCGCGGCGCGGCGGCCAGCTGTAACTTCTTTCCTTGGTATCCGTGGCGATGCATTAGGCTTCCTCGGTCTCCCGAATCAGACCCAACTCGGCGATCTTGCTTTTAACTTCTTCGTAGGCCTGAGCTCCAAAGCCTTTCAGTTCGCGCAGCTCGGCATTGCTAAGACGTAGCAATTCTTTCATGGTGCGAATATCATTGTTCATCAACGCGTTAGTAGTCCGCGGCGAAAAATTAACTTCTTCAATCATAATCCGGGAAGCATTCGACTCAGTAACATCGTCAACAACCGAAGTGTTCTGCGCTGCCTCGGGAGCAGATTGGCCGGAAACAACGGCAAAATGTTGAACCAATATTTCGGCCGCTTGAGTTACCGCTTCGCGTGGAGAGATAGAGCCATCAGTTTCAACTTCCAAAACTAAGCGGTCCAAGTCGGTAACTTGACCAACGCGGGTGTTTTCCACGTTGTAGCGAACACGCTTAATTGGAGAGTAGATTGCATCAACAGCAATCATCCCGACTTCCAACTTTTCATGCTCGCGAGCCTCCACCGGGATGTAGCCGCGGCCTTTTTCAACCTTTATTTCCATGCCAACCTGGGTGCTTGGCGAGTCAATGGTAGCGATATGCTGCTCGGGATTGACGATTTCGACATCAGCATTGGTCTTAATATCAGCGCCGGTGACCATTCCGGAACCCTTTTTAGTAAGAATCAGATACTGAGGTTCATCACTATAGACTTGAAAGCGTAGCTTTTTAAGGTTAAGAATGACCTCTACTACATCTTCTTTCACGCCTTTGATTGTCGAAAATTCATGAGCAACGGAATCAATCTTAACCGCCGTGACAGCTGCGCCACCCAAGCTGGAAAGGATTACCCGGCGCAACGAGTTCCCGAGGGTCATGCCGTATCCGGGGTAAAGCGGCTCAACCGTAAAAACAGCGCGGTTGCCTTCTTCCTTGAGAGCCTTAATTGCTGGCAGTTGAATGTCGTATAACACCTTAAAATCCTTCCTTGTTAGCGTGAATAGAACTCAATAATGAGTTGTTCATTAATTTCTTCGGCAATCTCTGCCCTAACCGGTGTGCCGGAAACTTTAGCAGTCATTTTTTTGGCATCAAGACTGAGCCAGCCGATAGTCGGCTGATTCTTGCTTAATTCCTGCTTCAAAGTTTCAAAATAGGCGTTTGCAGCGCTCTTTGGCCGCACCTCTATAACATCTCCCGGCTTAACTTGAATCGATGGAATATCCACGCGCCGTCCGTTCAGGAGAACGTGGCCATGCGTCACCAGCTGGCGGGCTGACTGGCGGGATGTTGCCCAGTTGAGGCGGTAAATAACATTATCCAGACGGGCTTCCAGCAGTTCAAGCAGCGTATCGCCGGTAACGCCGGAGCGGCGCTCAGCTTCTGCAACCACTCGGCGAAACTGCTTTTCCAGCAACCCATACATGCGTTTTACTTTTTGCTTTTCACGCAACTGGATTGCATACTGGCTCAGTTTGGAGCGCATACTTGATTGCCCATGCTGCCCGGGACCATAATTGCGCAAGGTTAAGCCTTTAACCGCCTTGGGGTGCAGCGGCGTTTTTTCACGGCGCGAGCGCTTAACAATAGGGGTTAAATCGCGTGCCATTAGACGCGCCTTGCCTTCTTTGGTCGGCAACCGTTGTGAGCTACCGGAGTGGTATCTTTAATGCTGGTCACCTGAATATTTGAGGCAGCCAAAGCCCGGACCGCCGATTCGCGTCCGCTGCCAATACCGCGCACTAAGACGTGGGCTTTAATCAGTCCCATATCCTTAGCAGCAGCTGCTGCCCGCTCGGCTGCCACGCCGGCCGCATAGGGAGTTGATTTGCGCGAACCCTTAAATCCGGCGCCGCCCGCACTGGCCCAGGC
>DASVGB010000117.1:0-2366 GCA_036379755.1 Candidatus Saccharimonadia bacterium
TTAAGCACATCACTATAGGGGGTGCCATCGTCGGCATTGGTATTGAAACCAACAGTTTTCGCAAGGGCTTCGTCCATGACAATGTACTGGAGGCCGAGGTATTGTTACCCGACGGCGAAGTCGTAACCTGCAACGCGCATCAGCATGCTGCTTTATTTCATGGTCTGCCTAATTCGTACGGAACTTTAGGCTATATCTTACGCGCCACCATAAAGCTGCATGCGGTTAAGCCCTATGCAATTTTGACCACCAAGCGCTACACCACAGTTCCAACCTTTATTGCAGCTATGGGAAAAGCCGCTAAAAACACTGCAATTGATTATCTTGAAAGCCTAGCATATGCAAAAGATGAACTTTACCTCACCACTATCCAGCACAGCGACCACCCCCAAAACCTAATCAGCATTTATGGATCGACCATCTTCTACAAAAGAATCAGCCGGCCAGGCACATTATCGCTCACCACGAGAGACTATCTGTTTCGCTATGATCCGGAGTGGTTTTGGGCGATGCCGGACTCGGGCATATTTAAGCTATTCAGACGGCTCGCCCCGCCTTCACTACGCAATTCAAGTTTTTATGCCCGCTACGCTAATTTCCAGGGCCGGCTAGCCGCCAGGTTGCCCTTTATTCCGGGAGAAAATCCCAGCATGGAGCTGCTTATTCAAGACTGGGAAGTGCCTTGGAAGCATGCAGCCGATTTGCTTGCTTATGCGTTTGATAATCTTGACCTTGCCGGACGTCCGCTCATGTCGGCGCCAGTAAAAACACCCGGCCTGGCGACTTCTTACCCTATGCAGAAAAATCAATTCTACCTTAATCTAGGCAGCTACAGTTATGTTAAAAAACAGCCCGGCAAGCCAACCTACCACAATACTAAAATGATGGATGCCTTTACCTTTGCTCATGCGGGCTTAAAAATGCTGTATTCGACAACCATGCTTCCTGAGGCCGACTTCAACCGCATATATAATGGCCCTAGCTATAAAAAGGTAAAGGCCAAATACGACCCGCAGCAGTTGCTGCCGACGTTATACGAAAAAACCGTTAAAGCCTACTAGGGGATAAGTGCAGTGGACGGGGAAGGCAGTGCCTCCCCCGGTGTCCCACTTGGTGCGGTGTTCAGCCGACGAAGCAATCGTCGGAGTCGAGACAGAAAGGCACGAGGCCGTTCTCGCACCCCGGAGAAGGTGCGGGGAAGACGAGGAGCACGTGCGGTGCGTTCAGCTTTTCGAGCGTGAAGCGGATCACCTCGCCGACCTTGTTGTTCAGCTCGAACTCGGTGCTGTCCACCAGATCCGAGAGCACCAGTGACCCTTCGGCCCACATGAGGCCGGCAAGTTCCGGGCGTATGGCGATGCAACGAATCTCCGCCCATTGCCGCCCGGCGATGATCTTCTCGATGTGAGCGTTAAGCTCGTCGAGCACTGAGCAAATGCCCGAACGGTTGGCCATCTCGCGGAGCTTGCAGGGAATGCCCTGGAGGGCCTCCACCCCGAAAATGATGAGACGGTCGCCATTTACCGCCCAGTTGATACCGCAGGTTACTGCTGGTCTGGCTGACACGATCCTACCTCCGTCCGAGGGATACGGGCTTTGTGGGACAAATCCAAGGAGAATCACCTTGAACCGCACTATAATACCATATTTCTTGTGCTAATTCAATGAGTTTATTACGGGCCGCTCACTCTGCGAATCTCAACCGGCATCGTTCCCGAGCCCAGACCTTCAAGCTGGCTATAGCTTCCTCGAGATAGGTCTATTACCCGGTTGGTGCCTGGTGTTGGTCCATAATCATTAACCAAACACGTAACTTCCCTGTTGTTGCGAAGGTCCCTAACCCGCAAATATGTGCCTCGGGGAAAGCGCGTCGAGGCGCAGGTAAGAGCGTCGGGCTGGCGCAATCCCAGAGCATACCAGGTGGCAACACCAATCTGGTCCGGCGCTTTCGACCCTTCGCGTTTTTGAAACGCAGCGGCCTGGGAGGCACGGATATAGGCATCCAAGTGAGGGTCGTTTCCAGGAGGTGGCAGCAGCTCCGCTGCCCGCAAAATATGGGTCGAGCTAAACGCTACTGCAGCAATAAACAAGAGCAGTGCAACCACAAGATTACGTTTAGCGTGCGTGCGCGTCCGGCGCTGGTGATGAGGCGCCTTAGCAGCCGCCGACCGCTTTAAAAACTTGATCTTGGCGGTCTTCGTGCGTGGCTTCGGGGTAGGATATTTGATATGCATAAGTAGTACTAATACGCTTATGCTTATTATAGCATTTAAAATATCTGGTGGGCGAGAGAGGACTTGAACCTCCACGGGGTTTCCCCCACCAGCTCCTAAGGCTGGCGTGTCTACCATTTCACCACTCGCCCG
>DASVGB010000118.1:0-2087 GCA_036379755.1 Candidatus Saccharimonadia bacterium
AGCGGGTGCTCGTGGGACGCTTGTACGCTTCGGCGTCGACTGCTCCCACTGGTTCCATCCCGCCCAACGATGCTCACTCCAGTAGGTGCGGTGAGCGGAGGGATTACCGCCGATACTGCATGCGGCCTGCTGACAGACAAGCATGTCGTCGAATCGAGAAGCAGGCGAATCCAGATCGCCGGGCTCAACGGATATGCCGCTGGTACGGCATCTAGCGCCTGTCATCACCATGCGTCGCGCATAGAGAGTTCCCTTCAAATGGAGCGATCTATGTGCGGCGCCGGTTCATTTGGAATTATTTAATTTATAGAATATACCGAAAAATTATAGGTAGTGATTGAATGAGGCTACTAGCTATCTTTTGTGTATTCGCTGCACAATCAACACACTGCTTAGCTGAAAAATGAGCATGGTAAGTAGAATTAATAAGAAGCGGCCTTGGGTTGCTGGTGTGATGAGGCTTGTAAACAGGTCAGATATGACGTAGTGGGGGTGAATAAGGCCGTCCCAGCTGTTCCACCGTCCAAAACGACCGATGTATACGCCCACTGCAGACAACGTCATTATTAGGGCTAGAATCGCGCCAGCCGATAGTTGTGGCATTCGTTTACGAAAATATTTCCAGGCATGCAGAAGTGCCAATCCGCCTACGTAGGCGCCAAACACGGTAGCTGCAACGAGCAGCAGCGAATCAAACACATATAAGCCATCGCCGCGATCATATAGCAGCGTGTACGTTCGAGAGTCATCACGGGCATTAACCGAAACGCGCGAATTTAAATGCATGAGGTCGGTTAGAATATAGAATGCGTTTGGAAGAAATAGCAGCCAGACGGCGGATACAACCAGTTTTCCCATTTTTGCCAGGGCTCCTTTCGTTTTGCGGACTATGATGCCAAAGAGCGGCTCCACCAGCAATGGAACGAAGGCTAAGACGATATTCCAGACGATAAAGTCAAAACGGAAGCTTCCAGTAATGCCAACGCGCAGCATCCACATAGCGGTAATAGCGCCCATAGCTAGAAAGATTAGTGATCGATTCATATAGTTATAAGACTACCATCTGCTAGCAGCGGATAATGCTATTTGTCAGGGTCATTGGTTTTGGTGACGTCGGGATTATTGGTCGGGTTAGGCGGAGGAGTCGGTTGAGCTGGAGGCGGCATCTTATCAGCAGATGGTATCCGGTTTAAGCGGTCGCGTGCGCTCTGCAATGGATGTTCTTCAAGTGGGTCTGCTACATAATGAGGAGTCTCTGAAGAGGGCGGCTTCGGTTTAGCTGTAGGTATGTATGGGCTAGCAAGCGGTCCGTCGTTGAAAGCCGGGCCATTCGCACGTCGGCGTAACACAAGGTATCCGCCGGCGATTCCAGCAAGAGCGGCCACAAGCAATAGCCACAGCAATGCTCCGCTTCCCTTTTTAACCGCGGCGAGAACCATTGGCTGACTTATGGTAATGCTCAGGTTGTTTTGGTCTTTGTTGATAACCGATGGGAGTGTGGACGACTTGCCATTGCTGAGACTAACAACGTTCAATTTACCAGCTGAATTTTTTTCAGCAGGCTGGAGTACTACCACAATCGGTTTTTTGTACTCATTAAGATCGTCGCCTGCTTTATTTTTGCATGATAGTACGTAAGGCCCGATTACCGTATTTTTAGGTGCTTTTACACTGCTCTTGGCTACCGTGCACGTTGCATCTTCACCAAAGGTTTCAAATTCAATTTCGTAGCTGATACGTGAATCTTCAGAGGTAATTACCGCTGTTTCACCGGGAAGAACATTGGCTGTAAAGGCTTTTACTATCACGCTAGTTGTTGCGAACTCGCCTATATTGCCTGCCGCATCGACAGCCGCTACACGGTAAAAATACTTCGTTGCGAACTCAGTTGAGGTGTCGTCATAATTCGGTGCATCAATCTCCGCGAGAAAAACCCAGTCTTTTTCATCAAGTGAGCGTTCAATCTTATAGTTTGATGCGTCTCCCAAGCTGTCCCACGACAGTGAAACTAAACCATCTTCTTCCTTCGCTGAAAGGTTTTGAAGTCTTGCGGGTGGCGTAGTGTCGGATGCTGCCTGAGGCGAGGG
>DASVGB010000119.1:0-2674 GCA_036379755.1 Candidatus Saccharimonadia bacterium
ATATGCAGGATTTAGGGCTTGAAGGCTTACGCCAATCAAAAACCATGCTACACCCGATTGATTTTTTAAAAAAATATACCATAAGCCTCACGAGTCCATAACAACTATTTAAGAAAGTATGGTTATAATAGGCAGGTATGAATATTTACGTTACCGCAGGCGCTGGCAGCGCCTCAACCTCGCTCGGGGCCTTCGACCAAGCCCTGCTAGCAGCCGGAATCGCCAATTACAATTTAATTTACTTAAGCTCGATTGTCCCCCACGGAAGCACGATTGTTACCGGCGAGCGGCCTCAGCTATCGGGTGAATGGGGCGACCGCCTATATGTCGTTATCGCTCAAGCACGAACCTCAATTCCTAATGTGGAAGCCTGGGCCGGCCTGGGGTGGGCGCAACATGAGGAAACCGGCAAGGGCTTATTTGTCGAGCATCATGGCGCCAGCAAATCCACCGTTGAACGCGAGATTGAGCAGAGTCTGGAAACGCTGATGCAAGGCCGTCCGAACGAAAAGTTTGGTCCGATTCAAATGCAGGTCGAAGGATTACGCTGCGAAACCGCACCGGTATGCGTATTGGTAGCCGCCACATTTATCACTGAGAACTGGTAGACCTGGTTTAACCGCTAAAACGATTGGCGGATATGGCTCATCGACCAGCCCCAATCGGCATTGGCTTTTTTATGCGGGTTAAATATATGCTGAGGATCGAAAATGTCCTTAACCTCGCGAAACAGCTTAGTAACCTCTGGACCATACGCCTGCTCCAGCCACGGCCCGCGAATCATGCCGTCATTATGTTCACCCGACAACACCCCGCCATAACGTAAGACCAGCTCATTCACCTCTTTCATCGCCGGCCGCAGCTTAGCCCGCTCTTGTGGATCCTCCATCCTCATAAGCGGAATAATATGAAAGTTGCCATCCCCCATGTGCCCGGCAATAGTCGCTAACAAATTGTATTTTTTGATAATGACTCTCAGTTTTGGCAAAAAGTCGGTTAAGTGCTCTGGTGGTACAACCAAATCGTCAATGAACGGCGCCGTATGCTTATCCTTCACCTTGCTGCGCAAGAGATTAAAGGATTCCCGGCGCATGATCCAAAATTTCTGACTGCTGGCTTCCGTCGGATTCTCTTCTTCACCCTCAATCTCATAATAGACATGTTTGTGTTCAAGTTCGCGATGCATTGATTGAATTTTTTGCCGGACCTCATCCACGCTATTACCATTAAACTCAATCATCAGGACAAGCTTGGGGATACCGCGAAGCAAGATTAAGCCGTCGGGAATCAAGCTAATCATCAGTTTTAATAAGCCGAAATAGCCGAGAGTTTTTGCAAATGACGGCATGAATTTGATAGCAAGGAAGAGGGTGTGGTCATCAAAAGACTCAAAGCTGGCTGGCTTGTGCTTCAGCACCAGCGGGATAAGCTCACCAAGCCGGTTAAGGTCTTTTAAAAATACGACAAGCAGGCCGGAGTGCGGGCGGCTGGGGACCAGACGAAACGTTATATCAGTTACAAATCCCAGGGTTCCCTGTGCCCCTACAACCAACTTTGTTAGATCAAATACCCCGGTCTCGCGGTCCCACACATCCCATAAATTATAGCCGGTAGAATTTTTGGTTACATGCGGCTTGGCGGCTTTAATTTCCTCATAATGATCATCAACCAAAGCAAAGGTTTTTCGGTAGAGATCGCCTTCAAAATTTTCCAATTTCAACTTCTTATGCAGCTGCTGGCGGGTTAACGGGCCGAAAATATACTCATTGCCATCAGCTAGAATCATTGTAAGAGCTGTCACAAAATTTTCGGTTTTACCATATTCCAACGACTTTTCTCCGCCGGAGTTATTGTTCACCATGCCCCCAACGGTACACAAAGAACGCGAAGCCGGATACGGAGGTAATAAGGCGTCGTGTTTCAGTGTTTCAACCTCAAAGTCACGATAAAACACCCCTGGCTGCACATGAGCGGTCGTCCGGCTCACCGACGCTATAGTGTTAAAATGCCGGCTAAAATCAGCAATGATCGAATCATTTACGGCTCCGCCCGACATATCGGTTCCGGCACTGCGCGCAGTTATTGAAAGCAATGGATGATCGGCTTTGTGATCGGCTACATAGCGCACCAATTTCCCGAGGTCATGACTATCCTGCGGATAGACTATCACCTCCGGCGTTACCTCAAATAAACTGGCGTCATGGCTGTAGAAAGCACGCGATTCCGCGCTATCATCTACCTCGCCTTTTAGAAACTGCTTAATATCGTCGGCTAGGCTCATGTCTTCAGTATAGTCATTCATAAACCTTAACGCCACTATCAAGGCTATGCTTAATGGGCATGCACGAATGCCGTAGCATCAAACAAGATCAAAATCGCCAACCCCGCCAATACTACATAAAAGCCGTAATGAAGCAGCGGATTATGAAACCGCTCGCGGTCGTTAGCTGCAAGAGGCGAACTAGAATGTCGGCCCCATACCAACACCGCCAACAATCCCACCAGCCCTAAGCTCACAATAAACTCCAGCCATCCTTGGGAAATGCCGCTCAATAAGCCTGCCCCTTGCGATGCTGCCTCAACCCGCTGAACGTAGCTTACCTTGAAGGGTTCAAAGCCATTCATTCGCTTGCTCGTACCAAGCAGCTCTATCTCATACACCCCGCCCTTGATA
>DASVGB010000120.1:0-2292 GCA_036379755.1 Candidatus Saccharimonadia bacterium
GCAAGCCATCTTTTCCGGCTTGGGTTTCTTGGGAGTCTCCATTCTGGACGTTTATCTTGCGATTCACCGGATTAACGTTTATTTGAACGGCCAACGACTGCAAGTAGTTCTTAACCCCGTCCTTACTAATACCCGGAATTAGTGCGGGAGTCTCTTCTTCGGCACTTTTTTGAAAACTAATCCACTGACTTTTCTGGGCAGGCGTCGGAATAAATGTCTTGTCCAGATAAGTAATGGTTACCGGTACCGCAAGTAGTTGCTTGGTTTGCTCGATAGCCATCTGAATGTTGGCTACTCTGATCCGCGCATGTTGAATGCTTGGCTCTAGCCGTATCGCCCGGCTTGAAAAGCTATCTAGCTGAGCGGCAATTGCCTGCCGAACGGCTTTTTTACTTAAAGAGCGTCCATCAACATCGGGCTGCACCGTTGGTACGCCATCGTTAACGATAATCGCAGCATCCACCGGCGCTTGACCGCTACCGGTTATTACCTTTTCAATGAAAGCCGCTTCGGCTTGGCGATTTAATTGGTAGGAGTAGGCAACCGGTTGGCTTTTTATAGCATGCATAATTTGCAGTGGCACGAATGCTGTGTCGCGTCCCACTAAAAATGCCTGATCGAGTGTTGCATCCAGGTCATATACAGCGCCAATATCGCGAGAGCTTACCTTATACGTCGTGGTTCCGACTGCAAGATTGACGGTATGCTGCTGAAGCGGCTTGGCTAGCAGCTGCCTGGCCTCTACCCTGTCCATTCCGCCAATTGCCATTCCAGCTACGCTGACTCCCGGCATAATCCGGCCGGCCATACCTGCGCTTAAGCCGAGTTGTAAGGCCAGCGCAATGAATCCAAGTCCGCTCAGTACAATGAATGCTACCCGGTACCAACCGTCCAGAGTGGTTGCTCCGGTATTGGCACGCGTATCGGTAGAACCAACAGGAACTGAGGCTACCAGCATGATGTAGCTACCTTATGCAGAAGAGAATCTTCCCGCTTATGGAATAATTATAGCTCTTATGCTTAGTTTTTGGCTACTGTTTTTACTTAAGCCCGTAATACAGCCTTTAGATGCTGCTTGAGCTTCCCAACTACCTCGTTAACCGCCTTTTCGGCATCAGTATCGGTTGGCGTACGATCGGGGTATTGAACAGTTAGCTGGAAAGCTATGGATTTCTTTTCACTTCCAAGCTCATCGCCATAATAATCATTAATGAATGTGATAGTGTGTCCCTCTAAAGCTGCCGCCAGCTCATCCCAGGTTACAGCGCGATCTACAACCACAGCTACATCCCGCATAGCAGTAGGAAAACGGCCGCGGACTGCCGACTGCTTAGGCTTGGCGGCTGCTAAAAACGGCTCCCATACAAGTTCCATGTAGGCTACTTCGCCATCCAGCTTAAGCTGATTGGCCAAATCTGGATGCAACTGGCCGATCCAGCCAATGTGGGTATCGCCAAGCTGAAGATATCCGGCCCGGTTTGGATACGCCGCGGATTCTTCAAGTTTGTGCGGAACTACCTGAATGGGAACATTAAATACTCTAGAAAGCCGGTCAAGCACGGCTTTCACTTGCTTATAGCTATGGTGCTCAGACCGCACCAACACCCCAAGATGTATCGGTTCTTCAGGTAGCTCACCCTTCGACTTCGGAACGTAGACTTTGGAAAATTCAAACATGCCAAAATTTTTCGAGTACATCCGATTGCGCTCAGCAACTGATAACAGACTTGCCAGTAGATCGGTGCGCAGGTATGCCTGCTCGGTTGAAAGCGGGTTGGCAAGGGCTAGAAAGTCTTGAGGCAAGCGCCCAAGGAAATCAATTTGATGGGCGCTAATGAACGAATAGGTCGCAACCTCAAACAAGCCGGCAGATTTAAGTGTCGCTTTTGCCTTCCATCGCTGAGGCCAGGTTTTGTCAAAATTAATCTGCGTCGGCTGCCACAATGGAAGAGTTGCTGGAACATGGTCATAGCCAACCAGCTTAATGACTTCTTCTGCCAGATCGTCTTCAGACTGAATATCGGTTCGCCACCAAGGACTGGTTACCGCCAAAACCTTGGGGTCATCGCTGTTGTCTACCTGGAATGCAAGGGTCTTTAGGTGCCCGCTGATTGCATCGGCAGTCAGCTGAAGTCCGAGCACCTGGTTAATACGCTCGATGCGAGCAACAATCTTGGTTGCCACCGACGGTTGCAGCACATAATCGGCCACTGCCATGACCGGTTCCGTATCACCTGAATCCCGGAGCAAGCTCACTGCCCGTTCAAGGGCTCCCGGTGCCGCCTCCACCGG